>JAJEBJ010000378.1 GCA_022822575.1 Alphaproteobacteria bacterium
CAACAGTGGTGGATGGCGACACTCTTGTGATCGGCACCGAACGCATCCGCATCTACGGAATTGATGCGCCCGAAAGCAACCAGGACTGCGGCGATGGCTGGCCCTGCGGCCGGGACGCGACCAGCGCCGTGGAAGACCTGACCAGGGGCAAATCGATCCGTTGTGAAGGCGATACCCGCGACGTTTACGGCAGGTTGATCGCAATCTGCTATGCCGGGTCCGTGGACATCGGCGGTGATCTCGTGCGCCGCGGCCTTGCCCTTGCCTACCGCCGCTACTCCATGGCCTACGTGGAACACGAAGACGAGGCTAGACAGCATGGTCGCGGCATGTGGTCAGGCGCGTTCGTCGCTCCCTGGGACTGGCGAAGGGGCGTGACCGTGCCGGAGGAGCCGGAATCCGCGGACATTTCGATCGAGGGTGACATGCTGGCCCTCTACGACGACAACAACAACGGCTCGATTTCCTGCAGCGAAGCGCGCCATCACGGCATCGCGCCGGTCGAAGCCGGGCACCCGGCCTACCAGTTCATGAGAGACGGTGACGGCGACGGTGTTGTCTGCGAATAGCCGCCGGAATCACCATTCCGCACGGGTCAGCCGGCCGGCACGGCGGCGGCCAGAGCCGTTGCCTTCGTGATGACGGCGTCCTGGTGGGGATAGAGTTGATGTCCACCAGCCGTGTCGACGTACTGGGCGAAGGGGTCCTCGATCGTCGACGTGGTCCCCGAGAGTTCCTCCATCACCGTCAGGCCGCAATAGGGAACATAGGCTGCTGAATACCCTCCCTCGTGACTTGCCACCAACGTGCCGCCCGTGAGCTCGTCGGCAAGATCCAGCATGATTGATGTCAACTGACGGTACGTGGAACTCGTCACCATCATGCGTCCCAGGGGATCGTAGATCGAACCGTCGAAACCCGACGCAACGATGATAAGTTGCGGCCGGAAGCGCCGCAGTGCCGGCGCCACAACCCGTTCGAAGACGCCAATGTAGGCATCCCGGCCCGAACCCGGTGGCAGCGGCACATTGATGGTTGCTCCTTTCCCCGCACCCTCACCGGTCTCGTGAATGTGCCCGGAGTCGGCCGGATACCAGTTGTCCTGGTGAATCGAGATGGCAAGCACATCCCGGTCTTCCCAGAATATCCGCTGGGTGCCGTTGCCGTGGTGAACGTCCCAGTCGACGACAGCGCAGCGCTCCACTCCATGGTGGCAACGCGCATGCTCGATGGCCACGCCGACATTGCCGAAGATGCAGAAACCACGCCCTATGTCGGGTTCGGCATGGTGACCAGGGGGACGGACGAGGGCGTAGCCATTGTCGATGTCACCACGCAGGGCAGCGTCCACCATTGCGATCGTGCCCCCTGCCGAAAGACAGGCGATCTCGTAGCTGCCGTGACCGAACGGAGTGGCTTCGCCGGCATCACCGCCCTGACCGGCCGACATCTCCCTGATCCTCTCGACATAGTCGCGGGTGTGCACCCTGAGAATGTCCTCTTCGCTCGCCATCACCGGACGCACGTCGACGAGGCCGTCGAGGATGCCGGCCACATCCATGAGATTCCTCATGCGCCGCTTGGTCTCGGCGTTTTCTCCGTGTTCGCCTGGCTGCACCGTCAATCCGGGCCGGTGCCACAGGGCAGCATGCCCCGTGTCATGCCACATGTAGAGTTCGTGAAACAAAAACCCCGTCTTTCGGTTCATCAAGACCTCATCTGTCCATTGTCGGCTCACAGCCAGGGAAGAAGACCATCTTCGCCGCCAGGACGGGAAAGAAACGCCTCGCCCATGACGCACATGGCAGCGGCGTAACCCTCCTCGTTGTCAACTGCAAGCTCGGTTTCGGCGTGGCTGCCGAACCAGGCGAGAATGGCGAAGCGGCGCATCATCACCAGTGACGGGATGATGGCCATGTCGTCCGCATCAAGGGCGCGGACGGACCTGTACCCTTCGAACCATGCGGCCATGAGGTCGCCAGTGGTATCGAGATTGTCGATCAGCGTCAGGGCCGACGCGAGATCGTAGAGAAACCAGGAAAGGCCACAGTCGTCGAAATCGAGGACTCGAGTCTCGTCGCCCACCAGTAGCAGGTTGCCGAGACGAAGATCACAGTGCGCCAGACCGAAACGCCCGGGCGATCTGCCGTAGATACCCAGGCGTTCGAGAATCTCCCTTTCGGCCCCTTCGAGGAAGGACCGCTGATGCGTGTCGTCAAGCGGACCGTCGCGCCAGTCGCCCCAGTTCGGGAGTGGGCCGAAAACACCGGCGGTGTCCCAATTCAGGCGCTCGAAGAATGCCGGACGCTGCCATGTCATGGCGTGAAGATGAAGTCTGGCGCTCACGTCGCCGAGCCGTCGAAAAGGCTCTTCGAGATCGACATCCATCGATGGCTCCACCCCATCGATGAATTCGAAGAGCACCATGTTTCGGGGACCCGCCAGACCGGAAACATGGCCGGTCTGGATCTCGTCACCGTCCGCACCGGCAATTGCCTGGGGAGTGACGAGGCCGATGTCGTTCTGAAGAGCGTGCAACCAGACGAGCTCAGTCCTGATTCCGTCCCTTGAATGGTATCCGTCGCGGTGAATCCGGAGGATCCAGCGTTCACCCGAGGGCCCATCGAGCCGCCACGTCACGTTTTCAGAAACATTGACCAGTGTCACCGTGGTGGAAGCAGGAAGGTCCCAACGCCCGAGTGACTGGTGCGCCAGATCACGCAGACGCTCCAGCGTGCTGCCGGTTTCGCTCCACGCCGTGACACCGGTCATCAACGCACTGCCGAAGTGGTGCGGACGAGGGGAGTCGAACCCCTACTCCATGTCTGGAAGCGGATTTTAAGTCCGCTGCGTCTACCCATTCCGCCACGTCCGCCCACGGAAATCCCGCTACATGATCCGCCGTCCCGGCGCAAGACGGTCAACCGAGCGCTCCGTTAGGGAGGATGAGATTGGCATCATCCATGTATCCAAGTCTTTCGCACAACTGGCGATAATTGTTGTGAAATTCTTCCCTGTCCACCGAACACTGTGCGATACGCCTCGGCCCCGATTCCGGGTCGAATTCTGTCCGGGCATGGAGGACCCGGTGGTTGTCGAAGACATGGCACTCACCGGGCTGAAGCTTGTGCCGGTAGACCAGATCCGCGGAGTAGAGCTCCCTGGCGAAGGCGCCAAGCGCCTTGTACGCGGGTTCGATCATCGCTTCATCAAGGTCCTGGACGCCCAAGGTGCGATCCGAGAAGCGGATACCCACAACCTCCCCGTCCTGGTCGGTAACGATCACGCGACCGCGTGCAACATAGCGTTCCCGGGGGTTGCGCTCGGCGCAGAACCGGAATGGCTGGCGGGAGAGGAGATCGAAGGCATCGGCATTCCTGGCAGCAAGGCGGCGGGCAGCCAGCAGACCATCAACGAGAATGGAGTCGCCTCCCTCGCCAGGAGTCGCCTCCAGGCCAAGGTGGAAACTGATGCCAGGCGGCGCATAGCGCCAACCCTCATCGGTATGGGGCGCGAGGTGCACCCATCCACCGGCTCCAAGATTGGTGTAGCGTCCCTCCTTCGAGGGTGGCCGTGTCTCGATCGTCGCAACAGCGCCAAAGTCCGTGTTGCGCAGCACGCCCAGCCTTCCGGCAAGACGCGCCACCTCGTCCTCTCTGGAAGCCGCTCCGCGCACGCGGGCAAAACCGTAATCGCGCAACCGCACGCTGAAGGCAAAGAGGGCTTCGTCATCCGCGAGAAGTCTCTCCCAGTCGAGCCAGGGGAATGCCGCAGCCTCCGTCCCCGTCCAGGTCTGCTGCCTTACCTTTCGTTCCAGACGCGACGACCTGTCATAGGCATTGCGCCTCAGCCAGGTGAGACCATGGCGGGTGACCACCCCGTCGTCCGCCCAATGGACGACAAGTTCGCCGTTGTCGATTGCCAATGAGGCTACCTCAAGGGAGGTCGGATCATCCGGCAGACGCAAGGCGGCATCGGACGCCTGGTCGGGCCGGCCGATGGCCGGATGGAAATGCTGCTGGCGCAACCACACAAAGTGATAGTGATTCCGTTCCCCGTCGGCCCAGTTGAGGTCGATGCGGCGGTCAGGCAGGATGTCGAGCGAGTTCACTGATAGGCACATCAGAGTTCTCCAGTCTCGCGGACCCTTCGTAAACGGCAGGCTATGAGGGCTGCATCATGACTTCAAGGACACGTCCCGGCAGCATCGCGTTCCGTCGCTGCCCCAAGCAAATTTCCAGGACGCTCTGCTCGCGGCAGCGGTGTGAGCCCTGCCATGCGGCTCGTGTGGACTTCGAATCGCCGCCACGGTACGAACAACCGACAAGGTGCCGGAAACCATGTGGTTGAGACATTCGGATCATGCCCTTTAGCATGAGCGCCATGGCTGATCAGACTCCAGGTTCACGATGGCGACCGCTTCCGTTTGCACTTGATGCCGGTGCGACGGAAGCCAGAGTCTCAACACAAGGTCATCCCGTATGGAGATTCGCGATGAGAGAGCTGTTTCGCCTGTTTCCTGTCATCATCATTCTTGCGGCGTCATTGGCGAACGCTGGATCCCTTGCCCCTTCCGCGCGGGTCATCACGGAACGCGACCGCGATTTTCTGGAGCGGTCCGGCGCCCAGACTCTCGAAGAATTGCTGGATACCGGCATCGTTCGCTACTTCTTCACCGGAGGCGAGCCTTTGCTGGTGCTGGTGAACGGACGGCCATACGCCTCGACCGCCAGTGACCTCGATACCCTGCCGCTCTCGGCCATCGAGCGGCTCGAGCTTCTGAGCGGCGACGGCCTCGGCACACTCGGCGGCAGCGCAGTGCGCGGCGCCATCAATGTTGTCCTGCGCAACACCCTGGACGGCTTCGAGACCCGGGCGCTCACACGCATGCCGAGCCGGGAGGGCGGTGACGGCTGGCAGGGCAGCGCGTTCTGGGGTGGCGCCTTCGGGGAGGGGCGCATCACTGTCGGCGTGGACGCCCTCAGACGCCAGGAGATTCCGGCACGCGCCCGTGAACACAGCCGTTCTGTCTGGCAGCCGGGTGGTTCGTTCAGCGAGTCGAGAAATGTCAGCGTTGGCGGCAACACCCTCTGGGTCGTTCAACTCGATGATGAGGAAGAGGTCACGGGCGTCAGATCGATCGCACTGGGCGAGTGCGATCCCGCGGCGGGCTATGCCGGTCCGCTCGGCAATCCGCCGGGAATCCGGAATGGAGACAAGGGTTGTGGCTTCGCATACGGCGACATCATGTGGAACACGAGCCGGTCTGAACAGGACACGACTATTGTGGACCTTGAGCATCCGATCGGCGAACGGAGCACGCTTCACCTGTCGGCGAACATCGGTCAGGGCGGCTGGTCCTCCCGCTATGCTCCTCCGGTCGGCACCTTCTCCTTTAGCCCGACCCAGGACATCATTGACGAGATCAACAACACGGCCGGCGCCACGATTGCGGACGATGACGATGCCCTCGCCGTGGCGCACCGATTTGTCGGACACGGAAACCGCGACTGGCATACCGATTATGACGAGTACGACGTCTCCGTGGGCATCGAGGGACAATTCTCTGCAGACCTTGGCTACAGCGCGCGTGTTGACGCCTACCGGCTCGACGGATCGCTGTCCGGCACGACATTCGTTCATGTCGACAGGATCAGGGAGGAGATTCGGGAAGGGCGCTACAATCTCGTGAATCCGTTCTCGGATGCGCCGGCGCACCGGCAAGCCATCGCGGACAGCAGCCTCAGCGAAGAGATTGATTTCGGAGCAAACGTCCTGAGTACCCGGCTGGCACTGGAAGGGAGCGCGGTCGCACCCGGAGACCGCAAGGTGGCATGGACGGCGGGTTTCGAAGCGGCCCGGGCGAAAGCTCACTCCCTTCTGCGCTTCCTGGACGGCGATGGCGAGGCCCACGACGTCACCAGGGTCCTCGGCTCCGGCGGGGTGAGTTATGCCGGCGAGCGCAAGGCTCTTGGGGTGTTCGCGGAAGCGCTGGTGTCGCTTGCCGAGACCGTGGACATCAGGGTCGTCGGCCGCGGTGACGAATACGACGACATCGGCAACCTGAGATCTTGGGGCCTTGTGGCCGAGTACCGGCCACACGAGATCCTTGCGCTGCGGAGTTCCTTGCGCACAGCGCAAAGAGTTCCCTCGATGTCCCAGCTATACAGTACAGAAGATCAGGACCATCCCTATATCACGTGTGATCCCGGAGGCGGGCCCCCGCCGCGCACCTGTCCGAGCCCCAACGCCAGGCAGGTGACCCGGTACACCACGGGGAATCCGCAACTCGACCCCTCCGAGACGGAGAGGTTTGCCGTCGGCGCCGAGGTCCGCAAGCACCCGTACTTCGTGAGCGTGGAGTGGTACCGGCAGTCGCACTCGGATCTCGTGGGCCAGAACACTGCCAATTGGGCCATGCAGAACCTGCCCGAGTGCCCACCCGGCGTGTTCTCGAACTGCATCAGCCGCACCGGCGGCGACATCACGATCCATGACAGCTATGCGAACATCATGGAGACCGAGATCTCCGGCATCACGACCCGGTATGCCGCAACCTTACCAACGGATTGGGGTGAAATCGGGATGAGTGGCGCATGGCGGCACGTGATCAACGCGGACCTTTACATCGCGGGCAACAAGGAGCGGTACGTCATCTCCAGGGACATGGCCCGAGTCCGGTTGATGGCCCGCCACGGCAACCTGACGGCCATGTGGACCGCCAACTACCGTGCCGCCTTTGGCAACCAGGCGGGCACAGGTAAGTTCCAGTCCTGGACCGGCCACGACGCAGTCCTCGACTGGAAGGATCCTCTGGGGCTGACGGGCGCACGGCTTGCCGCCGGCGTCTTCAATCTCACCGATGCCGGGCTGACCGTCGACACGGCCAATCCCAGCAGCATCGACGGACCCACTGCAGCCGGCTGGGGCCGGACCTATTTCCTCACACTCAACATGCGCTTTTGAACCCATCACTGCCATGTTCCGGCAGCGGGAAGCACAGTTGGTTGAACGTTTCCTGCCTGAGAAGGAGTGCGGTTGGACCATCCCATTGCACCAGAGGCCCCGTGTTGCCCCGTTCTCCTGGCAGACGTCGACAGGGAACACGTGATGTCATGACAATTTCCGCTTCCGATCGCCTGATGATGCTTGCCTGCAGTGTCAATGGCACTGCCGGGCGTGCCGAATCCCAGGATACCACCGCCGGGCTTGCGAACCATGACCGTGCCACAAAGCCTCCGGCAGGCAGCTTTCAGCGAGGGCGCGATGAAGGATCACTGCGACATGGTCTGATCCGGTCTTGCGGACCCTTCGGTTGTGGCAGGCTGTGAAGGCGGCGTCGTGACCGCAAGAACTCTCCTCATCATTGGCCACGTTCC
>JAJEBJ010000080.1 GCA_022822575.1 Alphaproteobacteria bacterium
TGTCGGGCAACCACGTTTCCAGCACCATTACCGCGGCGGGATTGCCCTTGAACGCCGTCCCGGTAAAGGCGTCGACCTGATAGAAGGGACAGCGCACGGCCTTGTTCAGGCGTCGCCGGCCGCGAGACGAAAGGCACTTTCGAGTTCGCTCACGAGACGTTGGGCGAGACCGCCGTCGGGATGCTCCACCATGATCCGTATCAGCGGTTCGGTTCCCGATTCGCGCACCACGAGACGCCCGTCAGCGGCGAGACGGGCTCGCGACGAGGCCAGGATCGCCTGAACCGAGTCGCTTGTCAGCGACGCTCTGCCATTGAGGCGGACGTTGCTTGCCACCTGCGGAACCGCTTCGAACTGGCTTGCGATTTCACTCATCGGCCGCCCACCCCCGACAAGGACGGCAAGGACCTGCAGGGCGGCAATGAGACCGTCCCCGGTTGTCGCGTGATCGGCGAAGACCATGTGACCGGAAGGCTCGCCACCAAAGTTGCAGCCCCTGTCGCGCATGCGTTCCACGATGTAACGGTCTCCCACGGGTGTGCGTTCGAACCGGAGACCACGCTGCTGAAAGAAGCGTTCAAGGCCAAGATTCGACATCACGGTGCCGACGACAGCGTTGCCCGAAAGTTTGCCGTTCCGGTTCAGCCAGTCGCCGAGCAGTGCCACGATCTGATCACCGTTGACGAGCGTTCCGTTTTCATCGGCGAAAACGGCTCGATCCGCATCCCCGTCAATGGCGATACCGATGTCGGCGCCACTTGCCGTCACTGCCCTCTGCATCGCCCCTGGCGCAGTCGAACCGCAGTTCCGGTTGATGTTCGTGCCGTCCGGTTCGACACCCAGCGGAATGACATCGGCACCGAGTTCCCACAGTGCCTCGGGCACCACCCGGTAGCCCGCACCGTTGGCCGCATCGATGACGATCTTCAGACCATCGAGACGCAGATTTCTCGGAAAGATGTTCTTGCAGAACTCGGAATAGCGACCAAGCGCGCCCTGGAGACGCCTCACACGTCCCAGCTGCCCGGCATCCACCCTGGCTGCCGACAGGTCTCCCGCCATTCCCGTCTCAATGGCCGCTTCCACGGTGTCGGAGAGCTTGTAGCCGTCGGGCCCAAAGAGTTTGATCCCGTTGTCCTCGAAGGAATTGTGGGATGCCGAGATCATCACCCCGAGATCAGCACGCATCGAACGTGTCAGAGTGGCCACACCCGGCGTCGGCACCGGGCCGATGAGCAGGACATCCACGCCGACGCTCACGAATCCCGAGGCCATGGCGTACTCGATCATGTAGCAGGAAAGCCGGGTGTCCTTTCCAATGACGACACGGTGCGTGTGATCGCCCCTGCGGAAGTGAATTCCGGCCGCCATGCCTGCCCGCGACGCCGTCTCGACGGTCATGGGTTCACGATTGGCCCGGCCACGTATGCCGTCGGTTCCGAACAACTGCCTCATGTCGATACCGGCTCCGCAATGCCTGACCAGATCTTTATCGCCTGCACCGTATCGGCCACATCGTGGACCCGGAGAAGCTGTACGCCGGCTGCCACCCCGGCCAGTGCCGCCGCGATGCTCCCCCCAAGACGCCGCGCCGGCCTTTCCTCGCCCGTGATCCGGCCGATGAACCTCTTGCGTGACGCACCCAGAAGAATGGGACAACCGAGAGCGTGAAACAATGCCAGGTGGCCGAGAAGGGTCATGTTGTGGGCGAGTGTCTTGCCGAATCCTATCCCTGGATCAATGGCGATGTTGCGGCGGGCGATGCCCGCCTGGAGGCAAGCGTCGATTCTCCCTTCAAGGTAGTCGTGGATATCGAGGCTGACGTGATCATAGGTGGGCGCATCCTGCATCGTGCGCGGATCGCCAAGCGTGTGCATGAGAATGACCGGCACATCTGCTCCGGCCACAATATCCATGGAGCGGGGATCATGGGTGAGCGCACTGACATCGTTGACAATCGCAGCCCCGGCGGCAATGGCCTCTCGCATGACATCCGCCTTGCGGCTGTCAACGGAGACCAGGGCTCCGATTCCTGCAAGGTGGGTGATGACCGGCAGGACTCTCTCCGATTCCACGCGGCAGTCCACCGGTTCGGCTCCGGGGCGGGTCGATTCCCCGCCGACGTCGAGAATGGCCGCACCCGCCTCGCGCATGGCCTCGCCCTGTGCCATGGCATCGTGCGGGTCGAGCGCCTTGCCGGCATCGGAGAAACTGTCGGGAGTCGTGTTGATGATGCCCATGACCCGGGGCTCCGCCAGATCGAGCCCGGCGAAGAATGGTGGAGGCGAACGAAGGCGGCCGACGAACGTGGCAAGACGCCGGGCCGCGGGTTCCGGGATGCGTTTGGCCCACGCCTCGACGTCGGCGGCATCGATCCTCGCAGCGAACAATCCATCAGGCCTGCGCACGATGATCTCCATCGACCCTGTTCCCTGCACCGGCCTGACGTAAGGCTTGCAGTCAGGGGTGAACGCGTCGGCAAGGCCGTCGGGGTCAGTGTTGACGATCGGTGAGGTCAATGCCCCGGCTGCGGTTCGGGCTCCGGTCCGGCTGCTGCCCCTCCCCTTTCGCCCGTTGCCGGAACCGATGATTCCTGGCGGGGCGGCGGCTGGTGTTCGCCTTCATCGCTGTCGCCGCGGGTGATGGTCTCACCCCTGATGACACGTCGCACCTCGTCCGCATTCAGGGTTTCGTGTTCAAGCAGGGCCTCGGCAAGAAGCTCAAGTTCGTCGCGCCGGGACGTCAGAATGTCGCGTGCCGTATCGGCACCCTCGTCGATCAATCGCCGGATCTCCGCATCGATGACTGCGGCAGTCGAATCGGACACGTTCTTTCGCTGTGTCACCGAGTGGCCCAGGAAGACCTCTTCCTCGTTGTCGCCGTAGAGCAGCGGACCCAGCTTGTCGGAGAATCCGAACTGCGTGACCATGCGACGTGCGATATCCGTGGCCACCTTGATGTCGTTGCTGGCGCCGGTGGTGATGTTCTCCTTGCCGAACACCATCTCCTCGGCGATGCGGCCTCCGAACAGACTGGCAATCTTGGCCTTGAGTTCGCGTTCCGACAGGCTCAGACGGTCACGTTCGGGCAGATACATGGTGAGGCCCAGCGCCCGTCCGCGCGGGATGATGGTCACCTTGTGGAGCGGTTCGTGCCCCGGCGCATAGAGCATGACCAGCGCATGACCGCCCTCGTGGTAGGCGGTGAGCTTCTTCTCATCCTCGGTCATGACCATGGAGCGGCGCTCGGCCCCCATCATCACCTTGTCCTTGGCGTCCTCGAACTCCTTCATGGTGACGACACGCTTGGACCGGCGCGCAGCCAGCAATGCGGCCTCGTTCACCAGGTTGGCAAGATCAGCTCCGGAAAATCCCGGGGTGCCGCGAGCGATGGTCTTGAGAACGACATCGGCGGCGATCGGCGTCTTGCGCGTATGCACCTTGAGAATCTTCTCGCGGCCAAGAATGTCGGGGTTGGGCACCACCACCTGGCGATCAAAGCGCCCGGGCCTCAGGAGCGCCGGGTCGAGAACATCCGGGCGGTTGGTGGCGGCGATCAGGATGATGCCCTCGTTTGTCTCGAAACCGTCCATTTCGACGAGCAGCTGGTTCAGGGTCTGCTCGCGCTCGTCGTTACCACCTCCCAGTCCGGCACCGCGATGCCGTCCCACGGCGTCGATCTCGTCGATGAAGATGATGCACGGGGCGTTCTTCTTGGACTGCTCGAACATGTCCCGCACACGGCTGGCGCCCACTCCAACAAACATCTCGACAAAGTCAGAACCGGAAATCGTGTAGAACGGGACATTGGCCTCGCCAGCGATGGCCCGTGCCAGCAGGGTCTTGCCGGTTCCCGGCGGACCGACCAGGAGCACACCCTTGGGAATCTTGCCGCCGAGTTTCTGGAACTTCTGCGGGTTCTTCAGGTACTCGACGATCTCTTCAAGCTCATCCTTGGCCTCGTCTATGCCGGCCACATCCTCGAACGTCACGCGGCCTTGCTTCTCGTTCAGCAACTTGGCCTTGGACCGCCCGAATCCCATGGCCTTGCCACCGCCCGCCTGCATCTGTCGCATGAAGAAGATCCACACGCCGATGAGCAGCAGCATGGGGAACCAGGAAAGCAGGATGCTGAAGATCGACGGCATGCCCTCATCTGCGGGGGCGGCGGAGATGATGACCCCGTGCTCATCGAGAAGTGGTACGAGACCGGGATCATCCGGCGCGTAGGTCGAGAAACTCTGGCCCCCGGCCTCGTGGCCCGTGATCCGGTTTCCCTGGATGGTGACATCCTGCACCTGTCCTGCGGCGACCGCCTGCAGGAAGGACGAATAGGCAATCTCCCGTTCGCTGTTGCCTGACGGCTGGAACAGGTTGAAAAGGGCGATCAGCAGAAATCCGATGATCACCCAAAGCGCAAGATTGCGTCCGAAGTTGCTCAAGAACGTCTCGATGCCCTGATCTGACTGATATTATGGTGACTGAATGAGCGAATTTCCAGTGCCCAAGCCACCTCGCCGATCGCCTGATCTGCCATTCCGGAAGAGCGGACCGGTGAGAGGCTGGCGGGGTGCGAATCGAATGGAGGGGGCGCCAGGGGGCCAGGGCCTGTCCGACAACCGCTCGACCACCGGGAAGGAACCGCCAGCAGGGTGGATGCGCCAGGGGCCGTCCGGCACCGACACGCGGAACCGTCCGTCCCAGAGAACATCTCCCTCCCCGCCATGCCCCTCGACGACGGGCAGATTGCGAATCTCGCGCCTGATCGTCACTTCCCTGCCACCCTGCCATCGGCAACGGCCAAGTGTGGCTGCCACCGTCGCCTCCGAGTGAAGCAGACGAGCCAGTCGGTCAGTCTTGCGGGTGGCCGGAGGATAGGCGCGTCCGCCCACGGTCATTGCAAGACGCACCAGAACCAGGAGGCGCACATCTTCCGGCAGGCATTGCCAACCGGGGCGATCGAGTGTCGCCACACCCCGGCCATCGACATGAGCCATGCGGGGCAGAACACGGGCGAGTTCGCGTTCCAGCTCCGTTCGCCTTTCGGAGTTGCCGGAACCACACTCCGGAACACCCTGCCGGCGCAGTCGGACGCGGGCGAACCTGGGGTTTCTGTTCATGGGATCGTCGAGCCAGTGTTCGCCCCTCTCCCGAAGCGTCGCTTTCAGACGTGCGGGATGGACTCCGAGAAGAGGTCTGAGGATCCTCAGCGCCGGTCGTTCGACACAGCGAGACATGCCGGCCAGACCCATCGCTCCGCTGCCGGCTTCAAGGCGCAGGGCAACCGTCTCCTGGTGGTCCTGGCGATGGTGTGCGGTGAGAAGGTGCAGAACGCCGTAGTGGCGACAGGCAGTCTCGAGAAGATGATAGCGTGTCTGACGGGCCTTCTCCTCGATGGCGCTTGCCGGTTTCGGCCCGCTCCAGGTGAGCACCCTCGACGCGATGCCTCGTGTCGAGCAGTGCCGTGCCACCGTCCGCGCCTCCTCATCAGACCCGTCTCTCAGCCCATGATCGACAATGAAGGCCACCAGCGTACCGTCACGGATCCGCACCCATTCATCGGCCAGAAGGAGAAGCGCCGTACTGTCGGGGCCGCCGGAAAGGGCCACAGCCAGTCGGGGGCAGGACTCGAAGGGAGCCAGCGCCGCCATCGCTTCGGCAAACTCCGCCCGTCCCAATGGCTCGTGAGCGGCCTCAGGCGCCATCTTGGCCGATGATGGCGAGGAGAAGGGAATCAGCTGCACCCGGCAGCGGCGGCCTCCTCGCGCGCCTGGCCGAGCAGCGCCTCACCCGCATCGGGAAACCGCTCCATAAACTCGCGGAAAGTGGCACAGGCTTCCCCGCTCTTTCCCAGATGTGACAGGGACGTACCGAGTTTCAGCAGACTGCCGGCAGCCTTCGGGCCTTCAGGAGCGTGCTGATAGCCCTTGAGAAATGCGACGGCCGCCTCGTGAAACCGGTCGCGCACGAAATGCATGGATCCGATCCAGTGCCACGCGTTGCCGACCAGTTCACTTTCCGGGTGCTCGGCAATGAAGGCCGAGAAGGCTTGTTCGGCCGCCTCGTAGTCAGCCTTGCGGAGAAGCGAGAAGGCGTGATCGTACTTCTCCATTTCAGTTCCCGGCGGCAGGACGCCCTCTTCGGCAACCTCCCCGTTCTGCGGAAGCGTCGACTGCTCGCCCCCTTCCACCTCCGAAGTCAAGGAGCCGGTGGCGGTCCGGGCCGCAACATCGGCCTCAAGTGCAGCAAGCTGTTCGCGGATCTGGCGCTGGGCAAACTCCAGACCGTCGATGCGTCCCGCAAGCTGTCGCAGCGATTCCTGAATCTGCTGCATGTCGGCATGCAGCTTGCTGCCATCGAAGGGGGCGCCGGCAATGCTACCGTCCTCGAGCGAGCCTGCGTTGTAGATGAACGCCTGGAGGTCGGTCACATCCCGGCGCAGTCTCTCCAGGGCCTGCGCCAGTTCGGCGGACCCGTCCTGAGCACCGGCCTGACCAGCCCATGCAATGACAAGAATTGCCAGAAGGAGTTTTTTCATGGCCACCATCCCTCTTCAGGAACGCCGGCGAATATGACGCCCGACAAGCACGTTCTGGTGCCTGCAACACCCGTCCGTATTCAAGAGGCCGGACGCTAGAGTCTGCGTCCGGCTCTCCTGAGCGGGATCAACTGAGGGTCAGATCACCCCGGCGATTCTGTCCCCAAGCGGCTTCGGTGTGACCGAGCACGAGGGGGCGTTCCTTGCCGTAGCTGATGGTCGTGACGCGATTGGGATCGATGCCCAGGACAACGAGATGGTCCTTGACGGCATTGGCACGCCTGTCGCCAAGTGCCAGGTTGTACTCGCGGGTGCCACGTTCGTCGCAATGGCCCTCGATGATCACATTGACATCGCTGAACTCATTCAGCCAGTCGGCCCAGCGGCGAATGGTCGCTTGGGAGCGCGCATTGAGCACTGAACTGTCGAGGGCAAAGAAAACACGCTTGCCGAGGACTTCCTCGATGTAGCGTTCGGATCTCGGATCAATGGGATCGACCTCGACCACCACCTCTTCGGTAACTTCGACGGCACCTGCACCGTCGTCTTCCTCTGCGACCTCCGGGGTGGACTCGCACGCGGCCACCAGAAGGCCCGTCGCCAGGACCGCAATCAGTTTGAAACGCATGGGAAAGCCCCCTTTCCGGATAGATCGCCAATACACCCCAAGAACCGCGCCACTAATGACCGCAAACACCGCTGGCTGTCAACCTCAACATCGGCTGTGCTGTTCACAAGTTCCATACTCTCTAATAGATGACCGGAAGTTACGGAATCAAGGGAGACCATGCCGGATCGCTGGCAGCGCCGCGTGTGCGGATCGTGCGCTCCACATATCCGGTGAGATCGATGCTCTTGATGACCCTCTCGGTGCCCTCGCCGATACCATAGGTCTCGTGGGCAAACATGATGACACGTCCGTTCGGGGACCACGTCGGTCCCTCGACTAGATCACCAAACGCCAGAAGCCTTTCGCCCTCGCCCGGTTCAGGAGTCATCACGCCGATGGCCCAATCACTGTCCGGGATGTGCTTCGTGAAGGCAATGAGATCACCGCGCGGCGACCACACAGGCGTCGAGTAGGAGGCCCGGTTGTCAAGATCGAAGCTGATGCGATGCTGATCGCTGCCGTCGGCATTCATGACGTAGATGTGAGTCCGTCCCGTAAGGTCCGACGTGAAGGCGATCCGGGATCCGTCCGGCGAGTAGGACGGTGACGTCTCGATGAAGGCCCCGTCCGTCAACTGTTCGATGGTGCGGGTTTCGAGATTCATCACGTAGATGTCCGTGTTGCCGTTGATGGCAAGCGACATGATCACACTGGTTCCGTCAGGCGAAAACCGCGGCGCAAAACTCATGCCCGGAAAGTCGCCCAGCACGTCGCGCCGCCCTGTCGTCAGATCCAGCAGATTGACGCGTGGCGTGGTCTCGTTGAAGTAGGAGAAGTAGGCGATCTTCTGGATGGTTGGCGAAAAGCGCGGCGTCAGCACTGTTTGATCTCCCGACGTCAGGAACCTGTGGTTCTCTCCGTCGTAATCCATGATGGCAATGCGCTTGGTCAGCGCCGTCTGCGGACCTTCCTCGTGGACATAGACTATGCGCGTGTCAAAGTAGCCGCTTTCGCCGGTCAGGCGGTGGTAGACGGCATCGGAAATCTTGTGGGCGATGCGCCGCCAGATTCCTTCCCCGCCACGGAAGACAAAGCCCACCAGCCCTTCTTCGGCAAGGGTATCGAACAACCGGAAACTGACCCGGACTCGACCATCACTCTCGGTCGACACCCAACCCGTGACGAGTGCCTGTGCCCCGCTTCTGCGCCACAGGTCGAACCTCGGCTGTGCGTCCTCTCCGAGCGAAGCGGGATCCTGGAGAAAGGCCCCTGGCGGAATGGCCCGGAAGAGGCCGGAGAACTCGAGATCCGCCTTCACCACCGTAGCGATGTCCGCTCCCAGGTTCGCCAGAGCGCCGACCCCATTGAAGTCGGTGACAGCGATGGGAACCGGGTCTGCACGCCCTTCCGTGACGCCGACATCAAGCTGCGCCAAGGCCCTGTCCGTGAACAGACCTGCACAGACGATCCCGACCAGAATGAACCTGGTGACATGTGCGATCATCGATCTTGTCGTCCTGCCTCCCGAACAGACGGCCAGCGGCCCTCATGACGCATCTTTGTTGATACCGGCAACCGAGAGCGCGAATCAAGCGCCGAATGCTGCTCCCACATTACCATCCGGCGGGCTACCCCATGGTGGACGGTCCATGTGTCAAATCGGCGGCACGCTGCCGATACGACGGGTGGCCGCAACAACTTGCTGTCAGAACTGGGCGCTGGGATCGAAGCGGACGATCAGTTCCTTCCAGATGTCATAGCGGCGCCTGTCCAGATTCTCAAAGGGATGATCGCGAAAGAAGAGGACGGCCCGCAGAGCCGATTCGGCCGCCACCCGTCGCGTGTGTTCGCTCTCGCCGCCCTCGACGTCGACAATCCGTGCGCGCAGCACCCGGGCATCGATGGCGAGCACCACTTCGATGGTGACAATGAGGTCCCGGGCATCGATGGCGCCGCTCTGGATGATCCACCTCCTGGTCACCTGATTGGCGATGCTGCGGCGCAGGGAGGCCAGTTCGACGTCCGAGACCGGTACATCAGGTGCACCGTCAAGGGCCGATGCGACATCGGCAAAGGTCGTGGATTGCTCTTCAGGCGCCGGTTCACTGCGATCGACCAGCAGGCTTTCCCTGACACTGGTGAAGGGCACGTCCTCCTCGGGACGGGAGGGTGCCTCGGGCTTGGCGGCGGGGAGTGGAACCGGAACGGCATGGCTCACCTGGGCCGGCTCGACTGGCTCCTCCGCGAGGTCCTCGAGAGGCAGTGGTTCTTCGGGAATGACTGGTACTGCCGGTGCCGGAGTCGGGAGAGTCGGCTCGGGTTCGGGCTCCGGATCGGGCTCCGGTTCGGGCTCCGGTTCCACACTTTCCGGCGGCGCCACGCTTTCCTCCGCAACCGTGATGACATCCACGGTGACCGTGTCGGCAATGGGTGGCCTTGCCCGCCACAGTTCGGGAAGCCCCGTCAGCATCAACGTGATGACGAGTACATGAAAGATGATCGATCCGGCCCAGCCTGATGGAGACACGCTTCAGGAGTCTCCGTCAAAGCGTCGTGCCTCCAACGCCAGGCGCCGGAAACCCGCCTCGGTCAGCGCGCCCATGACGGCCATGACTTTCTCGTAGGCGACCATCCTGTCTCCCCGGATGAAGACCCTCACATCCGGATTGTTGTCCGAGATAATGGCAAGACGCGGTCCGAGCTGATCGAGTTCCACCGGTGTCTCCCCCAGCCAGATCTCACCGGAGGCCGTGATCGTCACCTCGATCGGCTCATCCATGCCGGCCAGATCGCTGACGGCCGCCTCCGGCAGATCAACCTCGACGCCGGCGGTGAGCAAGGGTGCCGTGATCATGAACACCACGAGCAGAACGAGCATGACGTCGACCAGGGGCGTGACGTTGATCTCGCTGATCGGGGGACGCCGGCGCCCGGCCCGGGCGCTGCGCCTGGCGCTGGTCGTGGTGAACTGGACCGCCATCAGCCGCCGTGCTCGTCAAGCTGCCGCGACAGCAGGGCGTGGAACTCCGTGGCAAAGTTCTCGAGCCGGCTGGCATAGCGATCAAGGTCACCGGAGAGCTTGTTGTAGGCCACCACTGCAGGAATTGCGGCCAGCAGGCCGAGTGCGGTGGCAAAGAGCGCCTCGGCGATGCCCGGAGCAACGACCACCAGCGAAGTGTTGTGCTCCACCGCGATGGCCGTGAAAGCATTCATGATACCCCAGACTGTGCCGAACAGGCCGACAAAGGGAGCCGTGGAGCCCACGGTGGCCAACAGTCCCATGTAGCGCTCGAGGCGATCCATCTCGCGGTCGATACTGATCTGCATCGCCTGGCCGATCCTTTGCTTGAGGTCGGCTCGCAGCCGGCTGTCGGCGATCATCTCCTGGTGGCCCATGGCACGGCGCAACTCTTCCATCGCCGCCTTGAACACCGTGGTCATCGGATGCGGCGGAAAACCGTCGACTTCCCTGTAGAGTTCGTCCAGCGGGCCGCCCGACCAGAAAGCCTGCTCGAACTCCACCGCCCGCGCACCAAGCTGGCGCAGTCGCTTGATCTTGTCGAAGATGATCGCCCAGCACCAGACCGAAGCCGCCAGCAGCAACAGCATGACGAACTTGACCACGGCATCGGCACGCCAGAAAAGGCTCCAGACGGACATGTCGCCATGGGCCGACACATCCGCGAGTACAGTCGCTTCCACAGTTCAGTTTCCTTCGCCAGGACATCGATCAAGTGTTTTGCGGACCGCTGCGGGAAGGCGCATCGCCCTGCCCCCGGCGCCGAGAAAGGCGAGGCGCACATCCATCGAGACAAGTGTCCTGCCCTCACGCACGACCTTCTGCCGCATGATGAGGCTGGCGCCCTTCACGTCGACAACTTCCGTCTCGATCTCGACCTCGTCATCAAGCCTTGCGGCCGCCGCATAGTCGACGGCCATGGAGCGCACGACGAAACCACCTCCGTCCCGGAAGCGCAGACTTCGGTGGTCGTGTCCCAGAGAGCGCAGCAGTTCCGTGCGGCCCCGTTCGGCAAACCGCAGGTAGGCGGTGTGATAGACGATACCGCCGGCATCGGTGTCTTCATGGTAGATCCGTGTCCTGATCCTGCCTGCCGGTTCAGTCATGCGCCGGCACGTCAGTGAAGAGATCCGGGGCATCGTCCGCGGGAACCGGAAGTCCGAGATGGCGCCAGCCTGCAGCAGCAAGGACACGGCCGCTGGGCGTGCGCCTGATGAACCCCTGTTGCATCATGAACGGCTCGATGACGTCCTCGATGGCGTTCCTGTGCTCGGACAGGGCCGCCGCAAGGGTCTCGACACCGACCGGACCACCGCCATAGTTGTCGGCGATGCAGGCGAGATATCTCCTGTCCATGGCATCCATGCCCTTCCCGTCGACGCCGAGCGTTTCCAATGCCTGGCGGGCGAAGGCCGCGTCAATGACATCCACTTTCTCAAAGGCCTCGTCGCGGACCCGGCGCAGCAGTCTCCCGGCGACCCTCGGGGTTCCGCGCGCCCTGGTCGCCATCTCCCGCGCACCGTCGGCAGCCAGGGCGACGTTCATGACCCCGGCCAGTCGCAGGAGCATCACGGCAAGGTCATCGGCTTCGTAGAAGTCAAGGCGCTGCGGAATCAGGAACCGGTCATAGAGCGGCTTGGTGATCAGGCCGGCGCGGGTCGTCGCCCCGACCAGGGTAAAGCGCTGCAGGTCGATCCGGACCGAACGCGCCGCAGGGCCCTCGCCGATGATGAGATCCAGCTGAAAGTCTTCCATGGCCGGATACAACACCTCTTCCACGGCAGGATTGAGGCGGTGAATCTCGTCGATGAACAGGACATCACCCTCGTCGAGGTTGGTGAGCTGCGCCGCAAGGTCGCCGGCGCGCATGATGACGGGGCCCGACGTCTGGTGAAACCTGACGCCGAGTTCATTGGCAATGATCCGTGCGAGTGTTGTCTTGCCGAGACCGGGCGGGCCATGCAGCAGCACGTGGTCAAGCACTTCACGGCGGCCGCGGGCAGCACGAATCCCGGTCATGAGGCTCTCGGTTACGGTTTTCTGGCCGATGAACTCCGCGAACCTGCGCGGACGCAATGACGGCGGCTGTTCCTCGTCCGCACCGGTTGCGTCCACCAGGCGCCCGTCTTCATCCGTCATTGTGCCAGTTCCTTCAGACTCGCCCGGATGAGCGCGTCGAGACCTGTTTCAGCCGCCTGGCGCACAGAACTGACCGCACGCCATGCCTCGGAGCGCGTGTATCCCAGATTGACCAGGGCGGCAATCGCATCCGACTCGACGCCACCGGCAGCCGTTTCCGCACCGGTTCCGGAAGGCGGCACCACGCCTTCCAGCCTGTCGGCAAGTTCGGTAATGATCCGCGTGGCCAGTTTCTGACCGACACCGCTGGCACGGGCAATGGCACGCCTGTCGTGCGCTCTCACGGCATCGACCAGTTCACTCGGACCCAGGACCGAGAGGATGGCCAGGGCGCCACGGGGACCAACTCCCTGGACGGCGGTCAGCATCGTGAACGTTGCCTGTTCCGCTGCGTCGGCAAACCCGTAGAGCACAATCCGGTCGTCCCGGATGATCGTTTCGACGAGGAGGCGGACGTCGCCCTTCTGCCCCGCCAGCGCACCAATGGTGCGTGCCGAGCAGGCAAGACGGTAGCCCACCCCCTGGACATCGAGAATCACCCGGTCATCGGCCACCACGTCGAGACGGCCGGTCAGACGTCCGATCATGCGCGCGTTCCGGCGATGATGCGTTCGAGGGTTCGCGAGTGATAGGCGTGACAGACCGCGACTGCCAGTGCATCGGCGGCATCGCTGCGCGCCCCCTTCGCGCCCGGGAGCAGGATGCCGATCATGGCGGCAACCTGATGTTTTTCCGCCTTTCCCGTTCCGACCACGGTCTTTTTCACGAGTCGCGTGGCGTACTCGCAGACCTCAAGGCCGGTGGCAGCGGCCGCTACAAGGGCCGCGCCGCGGGCCAGTCCGAGCTTGAGAGTGCTGTCCGCGTTCACGCTGACGAAGGTTTCCTCGATGGCCACCTGGTCGGGAACCTGATCCGCCAGCACATCGCTGACACCCCGATGAATCACCGTCAGCCGCTCGGCCATGGCGAGGGAGGGGTGGGGCGAGATGACACCATGCGCGACGTGATGAAGCTGAGAACCATCTGTCGAGATCACTCCCCAGCCAGTGTTCAGGAGGCCAGGATCCAGTCCCAGAATCCGCATCCCGGACCTCAGGCGACCAGACGTTCCATCACGTCATCGGCAATCTCGAAATTGGCCGCCACGGACTGGACATCGTCGTTGTCCTCGAGATCCCCGATCAGCCGCAGCAGGGTTGCCGCCTTGTCTTCCGACACCTCGGTGATCACCGAGGCCTTCCAGATGAGACCGGCTTCGCGGGGATTGCCAAATCGCGCCACCAGGGCATCGCTGGTGGCGCCGAAATCCTCCGGCGCGCACAGGATGGTGTGGCCGTCATTATCGGACACCACGTCACCGGCGCCAGCCTCGAGCGCCGCCTCGAACACCTCGTCCTCTTCGCCGGCCTGTGGCGCAAGAACGATCTGGCCCTGGCGCTCGAACATGAACGAGACGCTGCCCGTCTCTCCGAGACTGCCGCCATTCTTCGAGAAGGCGGAGCGAATCTCGGCGGCCGTCCTGTTGCGATTGTCGGTCAGGGCCTCGACGATGATCGCCACACCGCCCGGACCATAGCCCTCGTAGCGCATTTCGACGTAGTCGGCTGCGCCATCGCCTCCGGTGCTCCGCCGGATGGCCCTGTCGATGGCCTCCCTGGTCATGTTGACAGCCCGGGCCGCCTGAATGGCCGCCCGCAGACGCGGATTGTGATCGGGGTCAGGCAGACCTGACCGGGCAGCAACAGCGATCTCGCGTCCCACCTTGGTGAACTGGCGGGCACGCTTGGCATCCTGCGCGCCCTTGCGGTACATGATATTCTTCCACTTGGAATGCCCGGCCATGACGTATCCGGCAATCTCCCAACCACACCCGAGGCAACGACCATAGCACATCCATCGCCAAAAGGTGTGCACGCACCCTGTCACGGTGATGCGGGCATGGTGGATTTCCGGGGCGCGGTTCCGCCCGCGTCACACGTCGATCGACAGAGAGAGACGGGATGAAGGCAAGAGCCCGAGGCACTTTCTGTCGACTCCGGAAACGCCGGTGTCTCCGGACACGTGTGGCGAGGGGAAGACAGGAGAGTCACAATGACTGAGACCATGAATGCCATCGTTTATGATGGCCACGGCGATTCCGGCGTGGTGCGGATGGTGCGCCGCGACGTCCCGCAGCCCGACGTCGGCGAGGTGCTGGTCAGGGTCCACGCGGCGGGGGTCAACCGGCCGGACATCCTGCAGCGTGCCGGCAACTATCCGCCACCACCCGGAGCGAGCGATGTCCCGGGTCTCGAGATCGCCGGAGAAGTGATCGCCAACGGGCCGTCGAGCGCGAGTCTCGTGCCGGGACAACGGGTCATGGCCCTGGTGTCAGGGGGTGGCTACGCCGAGTACTGCGTGGTTCCCGTTCCCCAGGCCCTGCCCGTTCCCGACCGCCTCGACGACACCGAGGCCGCCGGGGTGCCGGAGACCTTCTTCACCGTGTGGACCAACGTCTTCCAGAGATGCCGCCTCTCCGGTGGCGAGACGTTCCTCGTGCACGGTGGCGCAAGCGGCATCGGAACCACGGCCATCCAGCTGGCCGACGCGAGGGGCGCCAGGGTGTTCGCTACCGCCGGGAGCGATTCGAGATGCCGGGCCTGCGAAACGCTCGGCGCTGAGAGGGCCTTCAACTATCGCAAGGAGGACTTCGTCGCTCTCGCAAGGGAGTTGACGGGTGGGCGCGGGATTGACGTCATCCTCGACATGGCGGGAGGCGACACAATTCCCCGGAACATCCGTCTTCTGGCAACCGAAGGCCGCCTGTGCTTCATCGCATTCCTCTCCGGATCCAGGGCGACCGTCGACTTCGCTTCGATGATGATGAAGCGGGCGACAATCACCGGTTCAACGCTGCGCGCCAGATCGGTGAACGAAAAGGGCGTCATTGCCGCTGAACTCGAACGCGAGGTCCTGCCGCTGCTCGAGAGCGGCCGCGTGAAGCCGGTCATCCACGCCACCCTTCCCCTCGCCGAGGCCGCCCGCGCCCAGGACATTCTTGACGATGATCATGTCGGCAAGGTGGTGCTGACCATGGATTGAAGACGGGCGGCCTTCCTGGGCCACCGTTCACGCCATGCGGCGCCGGGATTCATTGGGACAGTCGCCGGCTCTCCCAGGCCGGAGCCTTGTCACGTCCGTGGCCCGTGTTCTATGGTCTCCGTGAGACGGTGCAGTGTCGCATGCCATCAACGCGCTGTGGCGAGGGACCTTCGGATGTCTCGCTGCCGTCTTCCCGAACTGCTGGTGCGGAGGTGAACCATGTCGCAGGAATTGCTGATGCCTCGGGCAACAGCCGTGTGGCTGATCGACAACACGATTCTCACGTTCAGCCAGATTGCCGAGTTCTGCGGCATGCATGAACTGGAAATCCAGAATATCGCCGATGG
Source organism: Alphaproteobacteria bacterium (assembly GCA_022822575.1). Classification (GTDB taxonomy): domain Bacteria; phylum Pseudomonadota; class Alphaproteobacteria; order SP197; family SP197; genus SP197. The sequence goes on from JAJEBJ010000080.1 coordinate 15,734, forward strand.
CGAGATCGAAAAGGACCTGATCGGCCAGAATCCCATACAGACCGGACAGCTCACCAAAGCGGAACTGGACCGCTGCCAGGCCGACCCCTCCGCCACCCTGCAACTCGTTGACCGCGGCGAAGACACGGCCCGAAAGACCTCCCGTACCCGCTACACGCCGATCTCGAAGCGCCGCAACAAACCTGATGCCATCGCCTATCTCATCAAGAACTACCCCCAGCTGTCGCCCCGGCAGATCGAAAGGCTCATCGGCACCACCAGGAAGACCATCGAGAGAATCCGGGAAGGCACCCACCGCAATTCGAGCATGATTGAGATGAAGGATCCGGTGCTCGCCGGGCTGTGCACCGCAGCGGAACTCAACGAGGCCATCGAGAAAGCCGACGCCAAGCAGGCGCGCGAGAAGGAGATGGCGGATCAGGGCGCTCCCTGACCCGCGAACTGGAAGCGACCGTCGACAGGACGCCGCCGCGTGACGCATCGCAGTTCAGCTTCCGCGCAGGGGGCAATATCCCAGGCGTCGTGTTCCGGTACCGTGCGCCGAGACCCGGAACCCGTCAGCCGGTGGTGTCGGGACGGCGGTGACGCATCAGGAACGGGGTCTGGGCCACGGCGAAGAGCATCGTCAGGCCGAGAATGCCGAACACTTTGAAGAACACCCAGGTCTCTTCATCCTGGGTGCGCCAGACGAGTTCGTTGAGACCGGCCATTGCCGTGAAAAAGAACGCGAACCTGATGGAAAGAGTGCGCCAGGCTTCGTCGACCAGATCAAAGGCGCCGCCCAGGACGAACTTCAGCGGCGAGCGTCCCATGGCAACGCCGCCGGCGAGAAGCGCGGCAAACAGCAGTTGAACGATCGTCGGTTTCATCTTGATGAAGGTCGCGTCCTGGAGTGCCAGAGTGAGGCCGCCGAAGACACAGACCAGAACGGCCGTCACCACCGCCATCTTCGGCACGTGCCGCGCCACCAGGTATCCCAGGGTGACGGCGCCGAGGGTCGCCAGCACCAGCACTCCTGTCGCCACCATCAGGTCGGCCAGCAGGTAGGCGGCTAGAAACAGGGCAAGCGGCCCGTAATCGGTTGCCGGTGTCAGCCACCCCGGCTTGTGTCCTCGATCCATTGCCCGCACTCTTCGACCGGTTTCCCGCCCACCATGGCAAAGAGAGGCCAACGAGGAAAGAGCCATGCTTCACAATGGTATCGGCGCACGCTTCGAACACCTGCGCCAGGAAATCCTGAGCTTCATCGCCAGCCAGGATGACGAGGCAACGTCACGGCCGTGTTCCATTCTTTCCCGGGAACTTGCCGCCGCACGCCTGCCGGACCGGATCCAGCGCGCGCGGCGGCTTCCGGGCTGCCGCCATCTCGATGCAGCCCTCTCCATGGCGAAGGACGGTCCCATGGCCAGCCTCGCCAGCGCCTTTGCCGCGCTGGAGCCCTCGCTGCGCTGGATCCGCAGCGAGCACTATCGCGATAGCCTTGGCGACGACTACATGAACAACTATTGCTACACCAACATTCTGGGTTTCGAGGCCCTCATTCCCCACGACCGTGTCGTGGCAGCCTTCTTCGTGATCGGTCCCGGACGGCACTATCCACGTCACCATCACGAAGCCGAGGAAATCTACTATCCCTTCGGCGGCGATACGCTGTGGGGGCAGGATGACGCTCCTCCCCGACCACGCCCACCAGGGACGCCGGTTCACAACACCCCCTGGCTTCCCCACGAGATGGTCACCCGCACCACACCGCTCTTCACGTTCTGCCTCTGGATTTCACCAGGGCCGATTCAACTCGCCCAACTGACCGGCTGAAGGGACCCGCCATGGACCATGCCACGCTCAGAACCACCGACGTGTCCCTCCACTGGGTCCGTTCGGGAGCCGGGCCGGACATTGTCTGGTGTCCGGGCGGGGACCAGACCGGTGAGGAATGGGAGGAACAGTTCAGCTTCTTTCCGGACTACCGCTGCACAAGCTTTGATCCGCGTGGCGCCGGGCGCACTGTCAGCCATCGCCCGCCACCCTGGCCGATCGCCACCTACGCCGATGATGTCGCGACCCTGATCAGGGAAGTCTGCAATCCTCCGGTCGTGATCGTCGGCCTTTCCATGGGTGCGCTCATCGTCCAGGAAATGCTGCTGGCCTCGCCGGAACTCGTACGCCTGGGGATCGCCATGGGAACATCGGGCTCCAAGGGCGGTTTCATCGCTGAATGGGAGGATGCCGAGATCAGGTTCCGGGAGGCGGGTCACCGGCTGCCTCCCGACTTTGCCCTCGCCCACTACGCCCTGCTGATGTACCCGTCAGAGGTTCTGGGCGACAACGAGATGTGGGAGAGGTGCAAGCCGGTGGTGGCCGCGGCCTACGCCGAGCGCGACGGCGACATGCTGGCCGCCCAGTGGCAGGCCTGTCTCGACTACTCGTCCATGGACCGGCTCGCCGGCTGTACGCGTCCGCTCCACGTGATCGCCTTCGACCAGGACATGCAGACGCCACCGGCCCGAGGCCGCCTGGTCGCCGAGGCGGCCGCCGATGGCCACTTCCACCTTCTCGAGGGCCTGGGGCACTGCTCGCTCTTCCGGCACAGGCCCGAAACCGTCGCTGGCAAGATTCGCGAGATCATCGCCAGCTGAAAACCCGTCATTCGTCGTCCGGGCACTTGACATGGCCGCCATGGCGGGAGTGATGATGGTCCGTCCGTGCGGGGATCGCATTCGTGCCGGTTCGTCTTGTTCGAATGCTGAACATCGAGGGCATTCCCCATGCCTTCGAACTGGCCCTGATACAGGGTCTCATGATCCTGGCCCTAGCCATACCGGTCACCGTCTTTCCGCTGCGTGCATTCGAACTGCTGGGCGACACGCAGCAGGTGAGCGTGCTCTTCACGGCCGTCGGAATCATGGGTCTGGGTGGAGCGCTCGCGCTGCCCTACATGCTGGCACGACTGGGACGATACCGTGTCATCTTGTTCGGTTTCGCAAGTGTGCTGGTGTCCGCCCTTTTCTTTCCGATGGAAAGTGGACTGGCCTTCTTCCTCGCCGTCGTTCTCTACACCTGGGGGTTCTTTGCCGCCGACATCGTCATCAACATGGTCATTATCGAACGGGTGGGTCGGCGAAGTTTCGTGCGCTTCGAGGCGGTGCGCATGGCTGTGCTGGGTCTTGCCTTCGCCCTGGGCCCTTGGGGCGGTGTCCAGCTCTCGTCACTCATCGGACTGTGGGCTCCCTTCGCGGCGATGGCGCTCCTGGCGCTGGCGACGGGTGCCTGGATCCTGTGGCGGCGCTACGTGACACCTTCAACGAGAATGGTCCGCGGCCATTCGAATCCACTGCGCTTCATTCCACGTTTCTCCAGACAGCCCCGCCTGCGTCTCGCCTATGTGCTGGCCCTGGCGCGTTCTGCCTGGTGGTCGGTGTTCTTCATCTACACCCCGATCTACTGCGTCAACAACGGCTTTACCGACGCGGATGCCGGTCTCATCGTTTCCATTGGCAGTCTCTTTGTCATGCTGGCCCCGTTGTGGGGGCGGCTGGGCGCCTCGCTTGGCATGCGCCGGCACCTCATCGTCGGTTATCTCGCCACTGCCGTCGTCTCGGTCGCGGCAACGCTGCTCGCTTTCCTGCCCGATGTCGTTATCGGCCTCATTCTGGTGGCGTGCCTTTGCGCCTCATGGATCGATGCCGTGGGCAATGCACCGTTCGTGCGTGCGGTCCACCCGCACGAACGGGCAGAAATGATGTCCCTTTACACGACCTACAGGGAGTTCGGGCGCATCGTCCCCCAGAGCGTCTTCGCCGTCGTGCTGCTGGTTCTTCCTCTGTCGACGGTCTTTGCCTGGGTCGGCCTCGGTATGGCGGCGGGAGCCTGGTATTCCCGCTACATCCCGAAACGCTACTGAGCGGCTTCAGGCCGCGTAGTCCGGTTCTCCGGCATCAAGCACATCGCGCATGGCGCGAAAGAACCGGTCGGAACGCGGTCGTTCACGTGCGTCGCGGCCAATCGCCGCGGCAATGCCGGGAGGGATTTCCTCGAGCGTGTGCCCGTCTCCTGTGGCAAGGATCTGGTACATGCATGC
>JAJEBJ010000019.1 GCA_022822575.1 Alphaproteobacteria bacterium
AGGCTCCAACACGCGTTTCGTGACATCGGCCCATGTTTCGAGGGGGCGCCACCCCAGGGCAGCGGCGGTCGGCGCGATGTCATAGATCGACGCGCGCGGATCGTCGCGGTAGAGCGTCGCATTTTTCAGTGGCGGCGTGACGCCGAATTCGCGTGCCACCACGTCCCGGGTCGGCAACGGACTGTAGGTATCCGCGGACGACAGGAACATGAGAGAGAAGGCCTCGGACGGGCATTCCAGTGCGGCGCGAAAGCCGCGTGCGGCATCGCGCGCCGTGACAAACGACCGGGAACCGGGCGGGGCCTCGTCCCAAACCAGCCAAGCCGGGTCATGTGCGGGACCGGGTCCCGGTCCGCCATCTGTCCTGGCGGTGTGACACGCGATCGTGTGAACGATCCAGTCGTACATCACGAGCGTCGGACGCAGGCAGACGACGGACATGTCGCCCAGCATGGCGAACCGGCGTGCGATGGCCTCGCCCATCAACTTGCTGAGGCCATAGGCCTCGACCGGGCGGCCAACGTGATCAGGGTCGACAGGCAGGTGTAGCGGCGGGTTCTCAAGGCTGATGTTGAGTGCCGCGACGCTCGAGCAGTGCACGAAGCGTGGCACGCCGGCCTCCCGAGCGACATCGAAGACGTTCCAGGTTCCCTCGACATTGGTCCGGACAAACTCGGTCTCGCTGGCCTCGGCGTCGGCGTCGTGGGCTGCCAGGTGAATCACGGCGTCTTGCCGGCCAATGGCCGCCTCAAGCGCGGAACGATCGAGAATATCGGCGTTGACAAAGGCGACGTCGGTGCCGGGCGCGGTCCGGTCAATCACCGTGACCTCGTAGTCGTCGACCAACTCGGCGACTACGTAGCGGCCCAACCGCCCGGCGCCGCCCGTCACCAGAACACGTTTCATCGGCCTATCTCCTGTATCGGGCCCTGGCCTTAGTCATGGGCCGTTACGCCGCCATCAGCGACGAGCACGGAGCCGGTCATGAACGACGCCTTCGACGAGGCGACAAAAAGCACGACCTCGGCGATCTCATCAGGCGTACCAAGGCGCCCCATGATCGTTGGCGAAGACGCATCGCGCCTGAATTGCTCGAGATCGCGTGCAGCAGCGCCGGGCCGGTCCAGAAAAGGCGTGTCAACGGGACCGGGACAGACACAGTTGACGCGAATTCTGTTGGGGCCTTCCTCAACGGCAAGGGCACGGCTCAGCTGGATGACACCGGCCTTGGACGCACCGTAGATCACCAATCCCGAGGTGCCGACCAGGCCGAGTTCGGAGGCAATGTTGACGATGGTTCCCTGGCTCAGTCGCAGCAGCGGAAGCGCTGCGCGGCAGAAGGCAAAGACACCCTTGAGGTTCGTGTCGGTGACGAGGTCCCAGTCTTCATCGGTCGTCTCGGACAGGGGTTTTGGCCAGTTGCCCATGGTGCCAGCGCAGTTGACGAGCACATCGAGCCGCTCGAAATGGCTCGTCACATGTGACAGCGCTCCATTGACGGCCCGGGTGTCCCGTACGTCGCAGTGTATCGCCTCAGCGCGACCTCCAGCAGCTGTGATCTCGGATTTGACCGGCTCTGTTTCTGTACGGTCGATCAGTACTATGCAGGCACCTTCGCGGGCGGCGCCAAGCGCGCATGCCCGGCCGATGCCGGAGGCCGCACCCGTGATGGCGACGACTTTGCCAGCGAAGACACCTGAACTCGTCATGGACGGTAGACGAGCTCGAAGCTCTCACACACGACCGGCGCATCGTCGCGCCACTCGTGGCCCCAAAGTTCGCACTGCTCCTTGAAGTAACCGAGGTGGGCACCACGCCAGTGTTCAAGGCTCAGGTCGCCCTCTCCTTCCGAGGCGGCGAAAACCTCGCCGACCTCGATGTACGGCGTTATGGCGACGTTGGTGATCCTCACGACGCACAGTGGCTTGCCCGCGACCGTGGTGACAATCCAGCAGTCGCCGGGTTCGCGTATGCGAATGCCCTCGTGCTCGAAATGCAGCTGCATGTGGGCCGTGCCGCGTTTCCGGCCGTCCCGCGCCATGCCGGCAAGTTCATCAATAAAGGCAATGTGCACATCCGTGCGCGGCTCGGCGAACGTGCCGGCATGATGCGTCGTCGTCGGATCGATGCCGGTCGCCTTGCAGGCCTCTTGCCAGAATGCGTCGGTCTCGGGTGTCGTGAATATGAGCATTATCGTTGTTCCCGTTTGTTGTTTTCCATGGTGACGCCGGCTCAGCGGATCCGCTGTCTCCCATCGGCCATCACTCCTGGACAGGAGATGATGGAGGAACGGTATCACCGGGTCGATAGACGGTGACGAAGCTCTCGCAGACGACCGGGTAGTCTTCGCGCCACCCCACGTCCCACCGCTTGCACTGGTCCTTGAACTGTTCCATGTGACCCTGCCGCCAATACCTCAGACTCAGATCGCCATCTCCCTCGGACGCGGCAAAGATGGGACCGACCTTGTTGAACGGCAGGATCTCGATCCCGATAATCTGGACAACACACTGGGGACTACCGTCGCACTTCAGCACGATCCAGTAGTCACCAATCTGGCGCATCGGAATGTCGTCCTTTTCGAACTGCATCGCCAGGTGTGCCGTACCTCGCTTCATGCGATTAACCGCGTTGTCGGCGATGGGATCTATCCATGCTGCAGCGTCTGTTTCCCTGTTGGGTTCAGCAAAGGTGAGGGCGCAGTGCCGCGAATCCTCGCTGATTCCGAGGTAGGCGCAAGCCTCTTTCCAGAACTCATCGATCTCCGGAGTATCGAATGCAAGCATGCCCAACCTCTCCATCTGGACGTGTGCATCGCTGTCGCCCAAAGCGAGCGATGTCGCGAGTCGGATTACCGGCGCTGCGCCCGGCAGGATGCACGTCTTGTTTGCCTCCTGGCCATCGATGTGCCTGCCACCGGGCATAACGGTCCAACACTCATTCTTTGGTCCAATCGCCAGGCAGACGTCACGCAGAGTTGCCGGCTTTTATGGGTCGTGGCGTCACGAACCCAGTTTGACGTCGTCAAACAGATCAATGTATCGCTGCTGAACATCGGGTGCCATTTCCTCGAAGAAGACTCCGTTAGCCAGAAATTCCGTGGGATTGGTCAGGCTATAGGCTTCCAGAATATCGGACGTTACTGCTTCAAAGGCTGCATGATTTGCATGTCCGAGGCCCCAATTTTCGATCATGTAGGCTCCTGCGTCAGCGCTCGTCATGGCGTTGATGAGATCATAGGCCGCATCCACGTTGGCCGTCTCAGGGTGCAGCACCAGACCACACACCCACGTGCGGGTTCCTTCTTTGGGAACACCGAGAACGACCGGTAGATTCTGTTCGCGCAGACGGGCGAAGGAGTCGTTCCAGCCATAGAGGGCAACGATTTCGCCTGCCGCCAGGGCCTGTTCTGCTTCGGTGGGCGAATCCCAGTAGA
>JAJEBJ010000127.1 GCA_022822575.1 Alphaproteobacteria bacterium
AGGCGCCGTTGATGTTCTGCAGATTCCCGCCTTCCTGTGCCGGCAGACGGATCTCCTGGTGGCGGCGGCGAAGACCGGCCGGACTATCAATGTCAAGAAGGGCCAGTTCCTGGCGCCCTGGGACATGGTCCATGTGGTGAACAAGATCATGGCATCTGGAAACCCGCATGTCATGGTGACAGAGCGCGGTGCAAGTTTCGGCTACAACACACTTGTTTCGGACATGCGCGCTCTTCCGCAACTTGCCGAGGGCGGAACGCCAGTGGTGTTCGACGCCACCCACTCGGTCCAGCAGCCAGGGGCCAGGGGAAGCGCCAGTGGCGGTCAGCGGGAGTACGTTCCGCTCCTGGCACAGGCGGCCGTTGCCGTCGGCGTCGCCGCCGTCTTCATGGAGTCCCACGAGGAACCGGACCGGGCGCCTTCCGATGGAGCCACCATGTTGGCGCTCGACGACATGCCTGGCCTTCTCGACCGCCTTCTGGCAATCGACTCCCTCACGAAGGGAAGAGTGCGCTGACGGCAAGCTGCCGAGTGCAGTTCGGAACCAAAGATTGTACAACACGTCGCGCCGGCACTGGCAGGAACGACGAGAGGATGACCATGACCGCCATCATTGACGTCCGCGGCAGGGAGATCCTTGACAGCCGCGGCAATCCGACAATCGAAGTCAACGTTTTTCTCGAAGGCGGCGCCAGCGGACGTGCAGCAGTTCCCTCGGGCGCCTCGACTGGAACCCACGAAGCCGTGGAAATGCGCGATGGTGATCGCACGCGTTTTCACGGCAAGGGCGTGTTGAAGGCCCTCGACGGAATCAATGGCGAGATCTTTGATGCCGTGCGCGGCATGGACGCACACTGTCAGCGTGAGATCGATGACTGCCTGGTGTCGCTCGACGGAACCCCCGACAAGGCACGCCTTGGCGCCAACGCCATTCTGGGCGTCAGCCTTGCCGTAGCCCATGCTGCGGCAAACCAGGCCAGCATGCCCCTGTGGCGTCATGTCGGCGGTCTCACGGCGCGACGGCTTCCGGTGCCTCAGATGAATGTCATCAACGGTGGCGCGCATGCGGACAATGCCCTCGACTTTCAGGAATTCATGATCCTTCCTGCCGGTTGCAGCTCGTTCCGGGAAGCCGTTCGTGCCGGCTCCGAGATCTTTCATCAGTTGAAGCACACGCTCCAGGCCCGGGATCATTCGACCAATGTCGGTGACGAGGGGGGGTTCGCACCGCAGATTGCGGATGCCCGGGAAGCACTCGACCTCCTGATGGCGGCCATCGACGGGACGGGATACCGCGCGGGCGAGGAGATCTTTCTTGCCCTCGATCCTGCAGCAAGCGAACTGTGGCGCGACGGACGCTATGTGTTCAGCGCCGACGGACGCAAACTCGATTCGTCGGGCATGATCGACCTCTACCGTGATCTTCTGGAATCCTACCCGATCGTTTCCATCGAGGACGGTCTTGCTGAGGATGACTGGGAAGGTTGGCAGGCGATGACACAGGAACTGGGCGAGAACGTCCAGCTGGTTGGCGACGACATCTTCGTGACAAGGAAGAGCCGCCTTGAAGAGGGCATCGAGAACGGCGTGGCCAATGCCATCCTCATCAAGGCCAACCAGGTGGGAACACTCAGTGAAGCAATGGAGACGGTCGCGTGTGCACACGAGAGAGGCTATCGCACCGTGATGTCGCACCGCTCGGGAGAAACTGAAGACACCACCATTGCGGATCTTGCCGTTGGCTTGGGATGCCGGCACATCAAGACTGGTTCGCTCTCCCGTTCCGATCGTACCGCAAAGTACAACAGGTTGTTGAAAATCGAGGAAGAACTTGATTCCTCGGCCTTCTGGTCCGGGCAACCATGACCGGGACTCCGACCATGGACGATCTTGACAATCTTCCTGGTGTTGTGGTTTGTTGACGCCATGCGCGGCCTGCATGAACGCTTCCGCTCCACCTTTCGTTCATTGCCTTGCCTTCTTGGCATGTTCGCAGTTGTCTACTTTGGGTACCATGCCATCCAGGGTGAGAACGGCATTCTCGCGATCATGTCGCTGGAACAGCAGATCGAAAGAGCCGAAGCTGAACGCGTGCGGCTGAGCGCAGTGGAGCAGAGGTTGTTGAACCATGTCACGCTTCTCAACCCACCGAGCATTGACCGGGACATGCTTGATGAGCAGGCGCGCCGGACCCTCAATCTGGCGCATCCCCATGAGCTCGTGATCATGAGAAGCGACGATGCCGCTTTCGACTGATCTCCTCTTTTGCCGCCGTTCTTTTCTGCCCTGTCACGGGAGGGCATGATGGACGCTGCACCTGCAGACGATACCGCACTCCTGATGGATTTCTATCGCACCATGCTGCTCGTGCGCCGTTTCGAGGAAAAGGTAGGCCAGATGTATGGCATGGGGCTGATCGGCGGCTTCTGCCATCTCTATATTGGCCAGGAAGCCGTGGTGGTCGGCATGAATGCCGCCATCAGGGAAGATGATGCCGTGATCACCAGCTACCGCTGTCACGCCCATGCCCTGGTGCGTGGCGTCCCTCCCGCGGCCATCATGGCCGAACTGACCGGCCGTGGCACCGGCATCTCGAAGGGCAAGGGCGGTTCCATGCACATGTTCGATATCGAACGCGGATTCTATGGCGGCCACGGCATTGTCGGCGCCCAGGTTCCGCTGGGTGCCGGAATTGCCTTTGCCCAGAAGTACCAGAAACGTGACAACGTCACCCTGGTTTTCTTCGGTGAGGGGGCCGCCAACCAGGGACAGGTCTACGAGACCTTCAACATGGCGAGTTTGTGGAAGTTGCCCGCGATCTTCGTCATCGAAAACAACCAGTACGCCATGGGGACGGCCATTGGTCGCGCCAAGGCGGGAACGGAACTCTGCCATCGTGGTGAAGCCTTCGGCATCCACGGCGTTCAGGTCGACGGCATGGATGTTGTGGCGGTTCATGAAGCCTCCAGGGATCTGGTAGCGCGGGTGCGCGACGGCGAGGGGCCGATGCTGGTCGAGATGCAGACCTATCGCTACCGGGGACACTCGATGTCCGACCCGGTCAAGTACCGCACCAGGGATGAGGTCCAGCAGGTCCGCGAGCGTCAGGACCCCATCGAACAGTTGCGGGTCCGGCTCATCGAAGGCGGAGCCATCGACGATGCGGAGCTGAAGGCCATCGACAGGGACGTCAAGAAGACCGTGGCGGAGGCAGCTGAACACGCCCAGACAAGCCCCGAACCCGACATCAGCGAACTCATGACCGACATCATGATCGACACAGCCGGCGGGAGCGCCTGATGGTCGAGATGACGGTGCGTCAGGCCCTGCGCGACGCCATGGCAGAGGAAATGCGGCGCGACGAAAGGGTCTTCCTGATCGGCGAGGAAGTTGCCGAGTACCAGGGCGCCTACAAGGTGAGTCAGGGTCTGCTCGAGGAATTCGGGGCGGACCGGATCATTGACACGCCCATCACGGAACACGGCTTTGCCGGCCTGGCCATAGGTGCCGCCATGGCCGGACTGAGACCCATCAACGAATTCATGACCTTCAATTTTGCCATGCAGGCCATGGACCAGATCATCAATTCCGCGGCCAAGACGCTCTACATGTCTGGTGGCAAGGTCGAGTGCC
>JAJEBJ010000257.1 GCA_022822575.1 Alphaproteobacteria bacterium
GCCGGCAAGACCACGACCTTCAACGTGATCTCCGGTTTCTACAGGCCGACGAGGGGACGCGTGATCTACTCGGGCCGTGACATCTCGGGCATGGCAACCCACGCCATCGCCGCGCTGGGTCTCGTTCGCACGTTCCAGGCAACGACCCTGTTCCATGAACTCACCGTCGCCGAGAATGTGCTTGCCGGCTGCCACCTCGGTGCAAGGATCGGGCTCGCGAATGTCCTCCTCGGCCGGCAGCGGGAACGCCAGGATGAGGCCCTGGCCCGAGTGGAGGAGATCCTCGCCTTCATGGGACTGGATGAAGTTGCCGGTGAGTCCTGCGCAAACCTCCCCCATGGACTTCAGCGCACCCTGGGAGTCGCCGTTGCCCTTGCCGCGGAACCGCGACTTCTCCTGCTCGACGAGCCGTTCACGGGCATGAATCCGGACGAGACGCGCCACATGATGGATCTCGTGCGCGAGGTGCGGGATCGGGGGGTCACCATTCTCCTCGTCGAGCATGACATGCAGGCGGTCATGGGCCTGTGCGAGACCATCACCGTGCTCAACTTCGGCAGCCTCCTTGCCGAGGGCGACCCCGAGGCGATCCGCGCCAATCCCGAGGTGATCGATGCCTATCTCGGGACCCCGATCGAGGGCGTGGCGTGACACTCCTGCAGGTGACGGACCTCGAGGTCCACTACGGCAAGGTCCAGGCCATCAAGGGAATCGATATCAGGCTGGAGGCAGCCGACATCATCACCCTGATCGGCGCCAACGGAGCGGGAAAGTCGACAACCTTGCGCACGCTCTCCGGGCTCAATCGCCCCACCACGGGAACGATCCTGTTCGAAGGCGAGAGAATTGACGGACTCGAGCCCGACCGGATTGTCGCCCGCGGCATCGCCCACGTCCCCGAGGGCCGCCGTGTCTTTCCGGAACTGACGGTTCTGGAAAACCTGATGACAGGCGCCTATCTCCGCCGTGACGGGCCGTCGGTCCGTTCCGATCTCGACATGGTGTATGGCCATTTTCCACGGTTGCGCGAGCGGCGCGGCCAGTACGCCAAGACACTGTCGGGCGGCGAACAGCAGATGCTGGCCATGGGGCGCGCCCTGATGGCGGCGCCACGGCTGTTGCTGATGGACGAGCCTTCGATCGGACTGTCGCCCATCATGGTGCAGGAGATCGCCTCGATCATCGGCGAAATCAACCGCAAGGGCGTTCCCGTCGTTCTCGTCGAACAGAACGCCAGCCTCGCGCTTCATCTGGCCAGCTACGGTTACGTGCTGGAAACCGGCCGTGTCGCGCTGCACGGGCCTTGCGAAATCCTGCGCGAGAACGAACACGTCCGTCGTGCCTACCTCGGAGGCTAGGGAGAACTTCTCCGGTTGGCGCCTGGGGGACGAGCTATGGGTGGACTGGATGGCGGGAGCCCGCGCTGCATGGCTCGATGACGATCCAGCCCATGCGGCGGCGTGCTGCTGTCAAGCCAGCGTGATGGCGGCGGGTTTCGAGCCGGACGATCCGAGGCGGGCCGCAACGGCGCACGCGCGTGCCCTGATGGCTCCGGGGCCGGGCGGTGTCGAATCAGGGCTTACCGCCGCATTCGAGGCATGGGAGGCGGCCGGTCCCTGGGTCGAGAGAATGGCGCTCGGCATCCGCGCCCGCAGCTCGCTCTTTCACATGCGGCTCGAATCGAAGCATCGCGGCGTCTATCCGGACATTGCACGCCAGCGATGCCGCAAGATGCTCAACGCGGGCATGGCCCTCATCGAGGCCGAACGCGCCGCCCGTCGTGGTGACCGGCACTCCATGGAGGCAGCCATGGCGCGCCGGCGCGACGCCTTCGGTCATCGCGAGTCGGCCGCCGCCGCCATGGCGCACTGGCTTGGAGAACCCGTTCGGGGCCGCGAGATCGACCGCTTCGCCGAACATCCTCCTATGGCGAGGGACGATGAAGCGCGCCTTTACGCCGCAGCCCTCCTCGTGCCGCTGACGCTTGACACCGATCGGAGACGCCGCCTCAACCCTGCGATGTGAGGGGCCTCGCGCGCCTGAAGTACCGGACGACGCGTGCCGGCAGGGTCTCGAGACCGTTCGGCAGAAACAGCATCGCGAGCACGAGAAGCAAGCCATAGAAGAGGGGACGCAGTTCGTCGTATCCGATGTCGCGCAGCAGCACCTCGTTGATGGCGGTCAGCGTGACGAGCCCGATGATGGGTCCCCAGATCGTGGCGGTGCCTCCGACAATCACCCAGATCAGCACGAACACCATCTCGTGGACCGCAAAGCGGTTGGGATTGACGGTGGTGAGGTAGTGCGCCAGCAGCGCGCCTGCCAGACCGGCGAAGAACGATGCCAGCACCAGTGCCTGGGTCCTCGTCCGCCAGGTGTTGACACCAACCGCCCCGGCAAGCTGGTCACGCCAGTGGACGGCATGAAAGGTGAGGCCGATGTGCGAATGCTCGATACGCCAGAGGATCCAGATTGAAACGGCTGCGATCACGAGCACCAGGTAGTACGAGGCGACCGGTTCCCAGAAATTGATCTCGAAGGCGCCAATCTCGATGTCGGGAACACCGGGAATGCGAGAGATGCCCTTGGGGCCGATGAAGGCCTTCCAGAGCAGCCTGATTGTCTCGCCCGCGGCAAAGGATCCGATGAGGAAGTAGAACCCCTTCATGCGGAACAGCGGGAAGGCCAGGATGAAGGCGACGAGACCCGTGAGACCGGCAGCGAGGACGATTGAAAGCGGAACGGGAATGGCGAACTGCTTGCTGAGCAGGGCCGATGCGTAGGCCCCGAACCCCATCATGACAACATGGCCGAGCGAAAACTCGCCGGTCAGCGCAAGCAGCCGGTAGCTCACCACGACCAGGGTGTTGATGGTGAGGAAAACGAGGAGTTCCTGTTGCGAGAAGGTCACGAGGTGCGGCGAGAGCGCCAGCACGGCGGCCGACACGAGAGCGAGCCCGTGCCACCATCGGCGACGGTGCCGACCTCCGAGATTCGGATCGAGGGCGAGAGCCGCCGCCGCCAGCGCCAGCGCCATAAGCGCCAGCCAGACCGCGTAGGTGACGACACTCATCAGGCGCGTTCCGGCTTGCCCAGCAGGCCGTGGGGACGCACGACCAGCACGATGAGCATCAGCACGAGGCCCGTGATGTCGGCAATCGTGCCATCGAAAATCGTGGTGACGAAGGTATGGGTGAAGGCATAGAGCACCGATGCAATCACCGCACCCTCGAGGCTGCCGAGGCCTCCGACGATGATGACGATGAAGGCGCCAATGATGACCGGATGTCCCATGTAGGGGCCTGTCGGCACGATCGTGGCCGTCAGCGCCCCTGCGACCCCCGCCAAGGCGGCGCCGAGAATCATGGCGAGCATCGAGATGCGGCTGATCGAAATGCCCTGCAGCGCGGCCGCCTCGGAATCCTGCGCGACGGCACGCAGCGCCCAGCCGAACCGGCTCCTGCGCAGGAAGATCCACAAGGCTCCAAGCAGAACGACGGCAAAGGCAATGACGACGAGACGCTGACCGGAAATGGTCAGGGCATCGATTCCGAACAGTGTCACGGCTTCATTGTAGGGACCGGCAAAGGACTTCTTGCGGACGCCGAAGAGCGCAACGGCGCCGGCCTGAAGGACCAGCAGGGCGCCGATCGAGCAGATGAGACCGCCAAGCGGATTATCCTTCATGGGCCGGAACATCGTTCTCTCCAGGAGAAGTCCGACCGCGGCCACCGCGAGAACCGCGACCGCAACGCCCGCAAAGAAAGGCAACTCGTTCTGGTAGAACACCCAGAACAGGCAGTAGGCGCCGGCCATGTAGAGTTCGCCGTGGGCGAAGTTCACGACCCGCATGACGCCGAAGATGAGAACGAGGCCGACCGCAACAAGCGCCAGATAACTCGACGCGTAGGTCGCGTTCAGGCAGGTCTGCAGGAAGACGCCGAAGTCCATGGGCTAACGGGATGTCCGGAAAGACGATACCGGGCCCGGCACGAGGCCGGTCCCGGTATTGCGTGTCGCCGTGCCACGTGGGCCGGCGAGGAAAGTGATCAGGCGCGCTGGTACCACATTTCGCCCATCGCTTCGAAGTGCTTGATCATGGTCTCGCTGTGTTCGCCCCACCACTCGGGGATGTTCTTGAACTCGACGATCACAGCCTTCCCGTTCTGGATCTGCACGACAGGCCAGTTGCCGACAAGCGCGTGGTCGATACCGAACAGCTCCTCGCCCCACCAGTTGGCCTCACCGAAGGCGTGGGCGCCTGTGCCGCCCTGCTTCATGCCCTCGAGCACCGCCGCCGGTTCGATGGAACCCGCTTTCTGGGCGCCATCCAGCCACAGATCGAGGATCGACGCGTACTCCCAGGACACCGCACCCCACTGGCCGGGATGGCGTTCGTTGTAGACCTGGAAGAACCCATTGGGATCATTGAAGTTGATACCCTCGGCATTCAGCGCCGGATCGTCGAAGTCGGGGAACTGGAAGATCACCCCCTCCATGAACTCCTCGGAGGTGTTGGCGATGATGTCGGCATAGAAGTCCGCGGTGCAGGAGATGATCTGGCCACCGTAGTTCTGCACGAACGCCTGCTTGCACAGCTCGTTGACGAACTCCGCATAGGCCGTATCCAGGCACAGGATATCGGGTTTGTGCGCCAGCATCGCTGTCATGACGGGCGCGAAGTCCGTCGTCGCGATGTCGAAGAAGATCGTGTCCTTGACCTCGATGCCGTGCGCTTCGAAGGCCGCGAGGTAGGTTGCCACGGAGGGCCTGCCGAGCGCGTCATCCTGGGCGCAGATCACGGCTGTCTTCGCTTCGGGCATGTTCTCGGCCATCCACCAGACGCCCGTGAGGTTGTAGATCGGATGAACTTCCGCGGGCGCGACCAGGAAGGGCGTGTCCGGCGAGAGGTCCGAAGGAAGAAGCGTCGAGACAAGCATCTCGGCGCGATTGGCGATCGGGGTCACGGCCGGCATGGTGTCGCCGCCGAGCATCTCGATGAACGAGACGCCGTCTTCGTTGATCAGCTTCTGGGCGCCGGTGCGCGCCTTGTCCGGAAGATACTCGTTGTCGTACGAGACGATTTCGACGTTGTAGGACGTCCCGCCGATCTCGACACCACCGGCGGCGTTCTTCTGTTCCGCCCAGATCTCGCATCCATAGAGGCCGGGCAGCCCCCAGGCCGCGACACCACCGGTCAGTGGTGCGAGAAATCCGATGCGGACCGTCTCGTTGGCGCTCAGTTTCCCCGGATTCACCGCGGTGGCCGCGGCGGCGCCAGCGAGTGCCGACGTGCCCATGAACCTGCGTCTGTCAATGGGGCTAAAGGTCATGATCTGTCCTCCTTGCCTTCTGGCTGATTCGGGGGAACTAGGCCAGCGATGCGGCGTGTCCCCCGCATGTCTCCGATCATATCCTGTCATCATCTACCATTACCTTCATCCAGACAACTTCCGTTCGAAGGTTGTTGCGGACGGCACCAGGGCGAATGTCCCTGGCTGCACAAGCCCCCGAGGGGAAGCCGCAAACGGCAACGTCACGGTCAGGATGAGTCCGGCAAAGACAGCCCGTCGGGATACTCGCCAGCCCTGACATCGTGTGGAACGCGCTGACGGAGTGTGAGCATCCGTGCCCCTTGCCGGCTGTCAGGTTGCACGACCGGATGCCGGCGTCCTGCCGGAAACCCAACGTGCCGAACAAGGACGCCAATCCGTCCGCCAGTGGCATGAGTCGGCGACGAGGCTGCGATCCCGGGGCTGTCCGGGCCGTGGAGTCACGACGCGGTGAACCGGTCGAGCACGTTGGCGACGATGCGTTCGACAAAGGGATCGCGCAGTTCCAGCGCCCGCGGCCATTCCGTGGATCCGCCGTTGAACACCTCTCCCCTGCCTCGGGTGAAAGCGGCGATCATGCCTGCGCCACGTCCCTCGTTCTCGCGGCAGTGAGCCGGCAGCAGGTCAGCCAGGGCCTCGATGAGTTGCTCGGCCTCGCGCAACGGGCCGTTGAGCGGGACAGTGCCATCGAACCGGTCCTCCTCCCCGCGCACTGCCGGCGCCAGGGCGAGGATTTCCAGGGTTTCCGGAGCGCCATCCTCGAATGTCGGGAAAGGCAACCCACGGCGGAAGGTGTATTCCACCGCGTCGAGTTCGAACGTCGCGAGATTGACAGGTGTTCCGCCCAGGAGATCGCCGTAGTAGAGATCGGTCCCGGCGAAGGCCCAGTGCTGCGGCCGGTAAACGGTATAGCCTCCGGAAGAACGGGGCGCCGCCACCCCGTAGCGGTTGTAGGTCCCGGACATGCCCGTCAGCCCCATCGTCGCCGCTGCCGGGCGTCCGATCAGGGTGCAATCCCATGCGGTGGTGACAAGGTGGGGCGTGGTGGAGGTGGCGGGATCGGCATCGGGAACCCTGTAGCAATACTGTGTGGTCCCGTCTTCGGACAGCCGTACCTGCCAGTAGAAGTTTCCGGCGAACCGGGCGAGGCCACCACCGCGATCAACGAAGTCGTCGACCCGGTCGCGCATCTCCCAGGTCCAGTACTCGTCGTGCCCGATGATCGCCAGCGCATCGAAGCCATCGAGGCTGCTTTCGTCGAAGTGAAGGTCGTGCTGCGTGAGGTAGTCGAGTTCATAGCCCTGGTTCTCGGCCCACACTGCAAACAGTCTCTCGTAGGTCGCCCAGAAGGCATCGGCATGATGCCGGCTCATGTTGTAGAGACG
>JAJEBJ010000362.1 GCA_022822575.1 Alphaproteobacteria bacterium
CGAACGTGTCAGACGTTGGCACTACGGCGACCATGCCGATCATCAGCGCGAGACCCAGGACCGGGTCCATTCCGAACATGAAGGGCAGGAGAAGCGAAAGCCCCGCAATTCCGCCAAGACCTGGAAAGACGCCGACACACAGCCCCATCACGACGCCGAGCACGAGGTAGCCCAGGACAATCGGCTGCAGGATCAGGCCTGCGGCGCTGCCGAGGGCGGGAAGCGCGACTGACAGAATGTCCATGTGCCCTGCTTTCGGTTCTGTGGCCCCTTGAATTCAGCGACACGCCCCGGCCGGCAATGCCGGCCGGGGTGCAAGGCCGGAGCCCCTACAGCGAAACGCCGTAACGGTCCAGCAACCACTTCACGACAAATGCCTTTGCTGATTCCGGCACCTGGGTCGCGCTCGCGAGCGCGCCTGCCGCCTCAGCGCCGGTCATCTGCGGATAGACGCCAAGTCGGCCCATCGAGATCTCGGCAAAGTCTGCGCGGGCCTTCACGGCTTCAAACGCATCCGAATAGGTGGCGATTGCGTCTTCGGGCGCCCCTGCCGGCAGGAAGACCATCTTCTGTGCCGGGAAGCCTGCCACGAAAAATGCCTTCCACGCGTCCCACTGTTCGCCGCTCGTCTCGCAGCCAGGCGTCGCGTCGCACACTTCCTTGAAGGTTGGCATGTCCGGGAAGGTCGGATCGCGCACGATGTTGCCGCTTGCGTCGAGAGCGCCCCAGCTCATCATCGGCACGGCAGTACCAGCCTCAACCAGAGGGGTAACGCCTTTCAGATAGGAGGACGAGGTCTGGTAGTCGATGTTGGCCTCGCCACGCTCGAACATGAGCCGACCGTCTCCGCGCCCCTTGATTCCAAAGACTGGCTCCACGTCAAGGCCAAGCATCTCCCACGCCAGAAGCGGCACGAGGTCAAGCCGGGTCGCACCCTGGCTGCCGTAGATGAAGTCGGTGCCCTTGAGACCGCTGGCATCAAGCCCGTTCATCATCCCGGCCAGGTCCGGCGGCAGGTAGGCGACGCCTCCCGTACCGGAAGCCAGGACAACGTTCCAGTCACTGTACTCGTAACGCACCCGGGGGTCGCCCAGGAGATACGGGAACTGCGTGGAACCTGAGGAACCGAAGATCAGCGTACCGTCCTTGTAGGACTGGTTCTGGAACCAGTTTGCGCCTTTCGTCGAGCCCGCGCCCGGCATGAACTTGACCACGACCGTGGGACTGCCGGGGAGCGCCTCGCTCAGGAGCGGTGCATAGAAGTTGGCCCATTTGGCCGACCCGCCGGTTTCCGAGAACGGAATGATCCATTCCACCGTCTTGCCTTTCAGGTCGATGCCCTGACTGGAGGCCATGGCCACCATGGCAAGGGTAGCAGATACGGCCGTAACGAGGCCAAGCGCCGCGCGGCGCAAGTAAGTCTTTGGGTTCATTTTCTCTCTCTCCCTGTTGGACTGGTGCACGTGCATCCAATCGCAAATCGCGGGTTACACTGTTTGGACCGATGGCCGCAAGGCGAGATATCGGAGACTTGGGTTGTACAAGTTCCAAGCGTCAGAACGCGACCTTGTCGCCGCCCTTGAGCCCGAGCCTTTCGCGCGCCTCGTCAGGCGTTGCAACGTCAAGGCCCAGCGCTTCGACAATCGTGCGAATCTTCTCGACCTGCTGGGCATTCGATACCGCGAGTTCACCTCTGCCGATGTAGAGGCTGTCCTCGAGACCCACGCGAAGATTGCCG
Organism: Alphaproteobacteria bacterium; assembly: GCA_022822575.1. Taxonomy (GTDB): domain Bacteria; phylum Pseudomonadota; class Alphaproteobacteria; order SP197; family SP197; genus SP197. Next base: position 1,739 of record JAJEBJ010000362.1, read on the forward strand.
CCAAGCAAGGCGGCTTGCGTGGCCATGTTCATCTGCTGCCGTCCAGCCCCCAGCACTGACCACTCATAGTTCTCTGGCCCGAAGAGCTTGTCGGCCATTCGGTTCAGGTGCTGCAGGTTCTCCAGCTCCGCCCCTGCGCCCCCGAGAATTCCGAGCACGAACTGGATGAAGAAGGGCGGCTTGATCATTCCCTGGTCGACAAACCACTTGACGTTGTAGAGATGGCCAAGGTCGTAGCACTCGAACTCGAACCTCGTCCCGTGCTTCTCCCCGAGTTCCTTCAGCGCGTACTCGATGGTGGCAAACGTGTTCGGGAAGATGAAATCTCGGGTCATGGCCAGGAATTCCGGCTCCCAGTCGAACTTCCAATCCTTGTACCTATCCAGCATCGGGAAGATGCCGAAGTTCATTGACCCCATGTTGAGGGACGCCATTTCCGGGCTTGCGGATGTGGCGGCAGCGAGGCGTTCGTCCATCGACATGCCAAGCCCGCCGCCGGTCGAGATGTTGATGACGGCGTCGCTCGACTGCTTGATGACCGGCAGGAACTGCCGAAACGTCTCCGGCCGTGGATCGGGCTTGCCGGTCTCGGGGTCCCGTGCATGGAGATGGATGATCGACGCCCCGGCCTCGGACGCATCGATGCTCGCGCGCGCAATTTCGGCCGGCGTGACGGGCAGGTATTCTGACATGGTCGGCGTATGGATGCCGCCGGTCGGCGCGCACGTGATGATCACTGACTTGGACATGCTGCCGTCCCTTCTGCCTATAAAGTTCCCTGCATGCGAGTCGATTTCCGGGCCTAAGCAGCCAATCCTTCCGGGAATGCCGCCCCTTCGATGTCGCGATAGTATCGCTCAACTGCCAGGCCGCGCCGCATGCAGGGCAGACCGAACACGGGTCATGAACGCGTTGTCAAGTGCCGCGCAACATGCTTTAGTCCGCAGATAATATTTCTGGGGAGGAAGTAATCCAATGAACATGATGAAGACAATGGCGGCCGGAGCAGCCGTCACCATCGGCGTCGCGACTGCGGCCCATGCCGATTGCGGGATCGCGAGCGGCGACGTCCGCGTCCTTGCAAACGACTTTCCGGCGCTTCACGCGGTGGTCAGCAAGGCCGAGGAGTGCGCCAGTTCAACGGTCACGTTTTCGAAGAACCACACGACCGAGCATCGCGACATCCAGGTCGCGGCCATGACAGCGAACCCGTCAGAATACACGACGGCGATCGTTGCCAACTCGTCCGTCGTGCCGCTATTGAACGGCGGGCTCATCCGACCTCTCGACGATCTGGTTGCCAAGCACGGGCAGGGCCTCAAGAAGAACCAGCTGATCACCATCGACGGCAAGATCATGGCGATCGCGTTCATGGCCAACGCCCAGCACCTCGTGGTGCGCAAGGACATCCTGGACGAGGTCGGATTGGACATCCCCGAGACCTACGAGGACGTTCTGGCCGCAGCCGAGGCGATCGAGGCAGCCGGCGTCATGGAGCATCCGTTCGCAATGCTGACGATGTCTGACTGGAATCTCGGCGAGGAATTCGTGAACATGTACCTTGGCCATGGCGGCGAGTTCTTCAAGCCAGGCACGGCGGAACCCGCA
>JAJEBJ010000360.1 GCA_022822575.1 Alphaproteobacteria bacterium
GAGGCTCGCCCTGACCGCCGCCTTGAGGTCCGCGTCGCGCTGGCGCACGATGTCGTCCATCACCGCCGTGGTCATCCCGGCGGCCTTGAGCTGGGCGAACGGCTTGCCCGCCTCGACCGCGCCGAGCTGCTTCTCGTCGCCTACCAGCACCACGCGGGGAAGCCGGAGCGCGGTGGCGATGCGCAGGAGGTTCTTCATCTGCTCGCTGGAGGCGAGCGAGGACTCGTCCACCACCAGCACCGTCTTCGCGTTGGCGGCGCGGAGCTTGCGCAGGCCCTCCGCCGTGCCCCGGCCCTGCGCAATCCCGTCATGGCGGGCGAGGTAGCGTTGCAGGGTCTCCGATCCGATGCCGGACTCGTTCGCCAGCGTCTTCGCCGCCGAGGCCGACGGCGCAAGCCCCACCGTGCGGTAGCCCTGGCTGGCGGCGAGCACGCGGAGGCGCTTGAGCATCGTCGTCTTGCCGGTGCCGGCATTTATGCCGAGCAGATTGTAATGCCGAGTGGTGAGTGGCAGGTCGTTGGAACAAGGGTGTTTTGCACCCATTCACTCGGCATTACATCTGGCGGTCATTTGCCTCCGAGGATCTCCATCAGGCTGTCTCTGACGCCGAGGAAGGTTCCGGGCCTGATGGACGGCGGTGTGGTGGCCTCCAGGATGCCCAGCCTTTCGGCCGGGCTCGCATGGACGTACATCTCGGTCGTCCTGATAGTCGCATGTCCGAGCCACAGAGAGACCTTTCTGATGTCGCCCGTGGCATGCAGGATCGCCATGGCTGCGGAGTGGCGCAGCACATGCGGGGTCACCCGCCTGGTCTTGATCGACGGAACGGTCTCGGCGGCGGTGGCGACATGTTTCTTGAGCACGTATGCGAAGCCGTCGGTGCTCATCGGCCGTCCCCGCGCATTGATGAACAGGCAGCGGTTGGCGACCGGTGGTCTGACGTCCAGCCACTGATTGAGGACGGTTCTCGTTTCCTGCCACATCGGCAGTTCCCGTTCGCGCCGTCCCTTTCCCAGGATGCGAACCGTCTCGAGCCGGGGACCCGACAGGCTGTCGAGCGTGAGCGTCGTCAGTTCCGATACCCGCAACCCGGCGGCGTAGCACAGGTGCAGCATCGCGCGGTCCCGCAGGCCCATGACCGTTGCGGGGTCCGGAGCATCCAGGAGCGCCTGCATTTCGGTCCGGTCGAGCCAGTCGATCAGCGGTTTGTCCGTGATCTTGTGAGGTATGGCCCGTACCTGCATGGCGAGTTCGAGACAGCTCGGCACACGATACTCCAGGTAGCGGAAGAACGACTTGATGGCGGCAAGACGGACGTTGCGCGTGCTCACGCTGTTGTGGCGATTCGTCTCGAGAGATTCCAGGAAGGCCAGCAGGAGCGCGACGGTGAAGTGTTCGATCGTCAGCTTGCAGGGACGGATACTGATCCGCTCTGCCGCGTAGAGCACCAGCAGCCGGAAGCACTCGGTGTAGCTCTGCAAGGTGTGGCGGCTGCACCGCCTCTCGTTGGGAAGATGCTCCTGCAGGAAGGCGGAGAGATGAGGCGCAAGATCGGTCATCGCGGCCTCCCGTTCGCGTGAGCGTGTTCCACCACTTCGGCGATGCCGCGCAACAGAACCGGGGTCGATTCCAGGTACCAGTAGGTGCTTGTCACGTTGACGTGCCCGAGGTAGGTGGCCAGAGCCAGCATGTGCCGGCCCGGATCGGCGCCGGAAGGCAGCCTCTCCAGGGAGCGCACGGCGAAGGAGTGGCGCAGCGAGTGCAGGGTCGGCCCGCGTGCCGCGCCGGGTTTGCGGATCCCCACCTGTTCGGCGAGTTTGAGGAAGACGAGGCTCGCATACCGTCTGCCTGGACTTCGTCCGGTGGCGATTACGAACAGGAGCCGGTCCGGCGTCGTCTCCTTGAGCCGTGCCTCAAGATAGAGGTTCAGCGCCTTCCAGCTGGTCGGGTGCAGTGCGACCATCCTCGTCTTGCCGAACTTCGTGTTCCGGATGAGGAGGCCGTCGGGCGTGATGTCGTCCAGCGTCAATGCGAGGGCTTCGCCGATGCGCAGACCGGTCGCGGCAATGAGACCGAACAGGTAGTGCCAGGTCAGCGGGGCAATGGTGCCGGCGGGTCCCACCGACAGCGCCGCTGTCAGCAGTTTCCGGATGTCCGGGACCGATATCAGGTGTGGCTGCGGCCTCCGCCGGGCGCCGCGCCCCAGAGCATCACGAGGCGGCGCCTCGTGGCGATCATCCTCCGCGCGCAGCCAGAGGGCAAGGTGACGCACCATACGGAGCCTCTTTGCCTGCACCTGCGGCGAGGCTGCCGTCGATGACGTCGCCCACTCAAGAGCAGTCCCGGATCGAATGAAGGCCTCGTCGCGCGCTTCGGCGAACCGCGCGAAGCTCCGCAGCACCCGTTCGTTCTGCTCGAACCGGTAGCCGAAGGCCCGCTTGGTCTCGACAAAGCGCGCGACATGTTCGGTGATCGTCGCCGTCATGGGTCGACCCCTCCGATCCAGGGTTGGGCCACCTCCTGCAACATGACCGCATCGGTCTTGGCGTAGATCATCGTCGTGCGCGCAGACGAGTGGCGAAGCAGCGCCTGGATCACGTCGAGCGTCGCGCCCGACCTGAGCAGCGCCGTCGCCTGGCTGTGGCGGAACACATGCGCGCCGCGGCTGGCAAAGGTCTTGACCCCGGCGCGGTCGAGCGCGCGCCTGGCCAGCGAACTGACAATGCTCGACTCGGTCAACGCCCGCCAGGGCGGCTGAACGCAGAGGAACACCTTGTCTTCATCGACCGTGGGCCGCACCGTGGCGATATAGGCATGGAGCGCATCGCCGGCATCCTGCGGCAACGGCAGAACCGCCTCCCTGCGTGACTTTCCCGAGACGCGGATCTCGCCCCTGTCCCAGTCGATATCGCCAAGGCGCAGGGCGACGATGTCTCCCGCTCTCAGGGCGAGCCGTGCCAGAAGAAGCAGGATCGCCCGGTCGCGCACACCCGTGGGATGATGGCCGCAGCAGGCGATGGCACGCTCGACATCGTCGGGCGAGATGTAGCGTGGCAGGGTCGACAGCTGCCATTGAGGCACCGACGGCAGGGCCGCGATCAGTGTGCCCGGGATGCAGCCTTGCGAAGCCAGGAACCGAAGATACATGCGCATCACGCTTGTCAGGGTCTTTGCGTGATTTTGCGACCGGTGCTTCGTCTTCCTGAACAGCACCCGGCGGATCAGAGCCGCGTCAGAGGTGCGGGGATCGGCGCCAAGCTCGGACATCATCCCGGTGATCAGGCGAACATGTCGTCGTATGGTCCCCGCGCTGATGCCACGATGGTGTTCAAGCCACTCGGCGTATCTCTCAAGGTGAGCGGGCAGCGCCTGCTCGACAGGGGGCGGCTCCAGGGGGTCGATCCGCCCGATTGCCACGAGGTGCTTCAGGAACCCGCGCAGTTCGGTCTTGTAGGCTGTCCCGGGTCGTGACCTCCCGTGGCTGCATAAGATCCCTGGGATCGAGCAGACGAACCGACTGTTCTCGAAGCGCGTACAGACGTCCAGGTTCAGATCGCAAAGTCGGACGCGTGCGAGATGGAGCCAGACGATGAGACCGGTGCATCCTTGCCGGTACCGCCGGATGGTCGACGCCGCGTGGCCGCTGTCGCGCAAACCGGTGAGGAAGGCGTCCAGCAACCGCAGGTTGTCGTCCAGTTCGCCGGGAGTCTCGACAGACCCCGTTTGCTCGAGGAACCGGATGAACGTCATGAGTTCGGGCGATGTGCGACGCTTGCGCCAATGCCGCAGCTGGACGGGCGCGCACGATGCGTCACAACGGCATTCGTGCCTCAGGAAGCGATCGATGACGGTGATGTCGACCGTCCCGAGTTCGATGCCGTTGAACTCAAGCCAGATCAGGAAGTGGAAGGCCATCCGCCGGTACTTGCAGAACAGTGTCTGCGATATCTCGGCGCGACGGCGGAGATCGCACATGAAGGCACAAACGATGGCGGCAAGGCCGGCTCGAGTGGCATTCGGCAGGGATCGGGGCTCGGACACAATGGGCATTGTTCGTTCTCCATTTGAATGAAAGAACGAACAATGCGCAGAATCGCGGTTCGATTTAATGCCGAGTCAGGGTCCGCAAAACACCCTTGTTCCAACGACCTGCCACTCACCACTCGGCATTACAATCTGCTCGGCATAA
>JAJEBJ010000416.1 GCA_022822575.1 Alphaproteobacteria bacterium
TGTCTTCGATCCTCTGGAAAAGCGTGTCGCCACCGTCGGGCGCGTTCACCCTCACGTCGAAGCAAGAATTGTCGATGAGGCAGGCGAGACCGTTGCCCTGGGAGAGAAAGGAGAACTTCTGACCCGCGGCTATGCGGTGATGAAAGGCTACTGGAATGATGACGCCAGGACGAAGGAAGCCATCGTCGACGGCTGGATGCACACCGGTGATCTCGCCACCCTCGACGATGAGGGGTTCTGCGCCATCGTTGGGCGGGTCAAGGACATGATCATACGTGGTGGCGAGAACATCTATCCCCGCGAGATCGAAGAGTTCCTCCACCGTCATCCGTCCATCAGCCAGGCCCAGGTGTTCGGTATTCCCGACACCCGCTACGGTGAACAGGTCTGCGCCTGGGTGGTTCCCGAAGGGGATGCAGATCTTCGGGGCGAGGACGTGATCGACTTCTGCACCGACCAGATCGCACATTTCAAGGTGCCGCGCCACGTCCGCATCGTCGAGACCCTGCCGATGACCGTCACCGGCAAGCCACAGAAGTTCGTCATGCGTGACTGGATGATCGAGCACGGCTACGTCGATGCTCAGGGCGCTGCGAAACGTCCATGTACGAACCCGGACTGAGTTTCGGCCTGCCCGATGACGTCGAGAGCCTGCGGGAGACCGTCGGACGCTTTGCCCGCGAGCGTGTTGCACCCGGTGCCGCGGCCTTTGACAGCGCCGGGGGATTTCCCCGCACTCTCTGGCGCGAGATGGGCGAACTGGGGCTGCTCGGAATCACCGTGGAGGAAGAGTGGGGCGGTGCCGACATGGGCTTTCTCGCCCACGTCGTTGCCCTCGAGGAAATCTCCCGGGCCTCGGCGTCCGTCGCACTTTCCTACGGCGCCCACTCCAATCTCTGTGTCAACCAGATCCGCCGGCACGGCACACCTGGACAGAAGGAGCGCTACCTGCCGGGTCTCGTCTCCGGAGAGACCGTCGGCGCCCTGGCGATGAGCGAGGCCGAGGCCGGGTCCGATGTCGTCTCGATGCGCCTCGCTGCCCGCAGGCGCAACGACGGATACGTTCTCAACGGCACCAAGATGTGGATCACCAACGGCCCCGATGCCGACTGTCTCGTCGTCTATGCGAAGACCGATGTCGAGGCCGGCTCGCGTGGCATCACCGCCTTCATCGTCGAGCGGGATTTCAGAGGCTTCTCGAGCGGACCACCACTCGAGAAGCTCGGAATGCGGGGTTCGAAAACCTCGGAACTCGTCTTCGATGACTGCAGGGTGCCCTTCGACAACGTTCTCGGAGAGGAAAACGGAGGTGTTTCCGTCCTCATGTCGGGACTCGACTACGAGCGGATCGTGCTGGCCGGAGGTCCCTTGGGTATCATGGCCGCATGCCTCGACACGGTGGTCCCCTACGTTCACCAGAGACGGCAGTTCGACAGGCCGATCGGCACGTTCCAGCTCGTCCAGGCGAAGCTCGCCGACATGCTGACGACCCTGAGCGCCTGCAGGGCCTACGTTTATGCCGTTGCGGCGGCTGCGGACCGTGGTGCAACGAGCCGCGAGGATGCGGCCGGCTGCATTCTCTATGCCTCGGAAAGGGCGACGTCGATGGCGATTGACGCCATCCAGCTTCTCGGCGGCAACGGCTATATCGAGGAGTTTCCGGCGGGGCGGCTGCTGCGCGACGCCAAGCTCTACGAGATCGGCGCCGGAACGTCGGAGATCCGGCGCATGCTGATCGGCCGGGAACTTTTTGCCCGGACCGCGCCGTGAGTGTTCTGGAATCTGCCGTTGATGCCACCGGCGCGGATTATTGCCGCAACCGGGAGCGCATGCTGCGTTTGATCGACGAGACGGAACGCCAGGCTGCGACCATCATGGAGGGAGGACCGGTGCAGGCGCGGCGGCGTCATCTGGAGCGCGGCAAACTTCTGCCCAGGGAGCGGGTCCGTCGCCTTCTCGATCCAGGATCGCCCTTCCTCGAGATCGGTCTCTTTGCCGCCCACGGCCTCTACGACTCCGACGTTCCGTCAGCCGGAATCATCACCGGCATCGGCCTCATCGAAGGCACGCAGTGCATGATCGTGTGCAACGATGCCACGGTGAAGGGCGGCACCTACTACCCGCTCACCGTCAAGAAACATCTGAGAGCCCAGGAGATTGCCCGCGAAAACCACCTTCCCTGCCTCTACCTCGTGGATTCCGGTGGCGCCAACCTGCCGAACCAGGACGAGGTCTTCCCCGACCGCGACCACTTCGGGCGCATCTTCTACAACCAGGCGACCATGTCGGCCGCCGGAATTCCGCAGATTACCGTGGTCATGGGATCGTGCACGGCCGGTGGCGCCTATGTTCCCGCAATGTCGGACGAGAGCATCATTGTCGCAGGGCAGGGCACGGTCTTTCTGGGCGGCCCGCCCCTGGTCAAGGCGGCAACCGGTGAGGATGTTTCCGCCGAGGATCTCGGCGGGGCAGACCTCCATGCCCGCCGCTCCGGCGTGGTGGACCATCAGGCGGCCGATGACATCGAGGCTCTCGAGAGGGCGCGCGCCATTGTCGCGTTTCTCAACCGACGGACGAGCGAAGGACCCGTCAGGCGCCCTTCCGAAGCGCCGCTCCACGACCCTGAGGAAATTCCGGGTTTCATTCCCGGGGATCTGCGCCAGCCACTCGATATCCGCGCCGTCATCGCCCGCATCGTCGACGGGTCCCGGTTCGACGAGTTCAA
>JAJEBJ010000442.1 GCA_022822575.1 Alphaproteobacteria bacterium
GCATGAAGTTGATGGTGTTGCCACCTACCTCGATGTTGCGCTCCGGATTGCGCGCATGAAGGGTGAAGACGGGCGGTGTGGTGGCGATTGCCTGCTCCACCAGGCCGGGTTCCATGAAGACCATCTCCTCGGTCTCGTCCACGCGCGCGCCTGCGTGCTTCAGAAGACTGCGGGTCTCGCCGTCGAGCACCTTCATGCCGAGCTCGTCAAGAACCCTGAGCGAGGTCCGGTGAATGGCTTCGATCTCGTCGTCGGAAAGCGGCGAGATGGGCGGGAAGGGATTGCGCACCTGGCGCCATGGAAGGAGGTGGAGCGCCTTGCGTTCACTGCCGAGTCCGGCGCGGCTCCTGCGTCGACGTGCCATCGCCTTCTCCTTTCTCCACACCCGTTGCGGTTATACCCCAGGTTGGTGTCAAGCGATCGCACTTTTGCGATTGACACTCCCGGTGATCGTCCGTTCCATGACGATCATGTGACGGGATCAGCACGGCGATGCTCCAACCTTCTCCAGACAGTCAGTTCCTTGCCCGCAACACCCCGGGAATCTCACAGCATGATGCCGAGCCGCAGATCGATGTTCCCGGGATGCGCCTCTACCGTCTCGGCAGGGTCCAGGAGATGCTGAAGGAGCGCGCTCTCGCAGGAGTGCTTCTCTACGATCCCATCAATGTTCGCTACGCCAACGGCTCCAGCAACATGCAGGTCTGGATCCTGCACAATCAGCACCGATACTGCTGGGTCCCGGCCGAAGGAGGAACCGTTCTCTTTGACTATCCTCCGGCCGTTCATCTGTCCGAACACCTCGAGACCATCCGCGAGATCCGCCCGGCGCGCACCTGGACCTACTTTGGCGCCGGCGACACCTACCAGGAAAGAGTCCGCCTGTGGGCGGATGAACTGGTCGATGTCATCCGCGAGACATCCGGTGGCGATCTCACCGTGGCCGCCGATCATCTCGATCCCTCCGGCGTCCGGGCGCTGGAGGAGAGGGGCTGCACCATCGCCAACGGCCAGGAGGTCATGGAGCGCGCCCGGTCCATCAAGTCCGATGACGAGATCCAGGCGATGCTCGTCTCCATTTCCGTGTGCGAGGCCGGGATGGCGAAGATGCATGAGAACCTGCGCGCCGGGATCACGGAAAACCAGCTGTGGTCGCATCTCCACCAGGTGAACATTGCCATGGGCGGCGAATGGATCGAGACCCGTCTTCTGGCCTCCGGCGGGCGGACCAATCCGTGGTTCAGGGAATGCAGCGATCGCATCATCCGGGCAGGCGAGCTGGTGGCCTTCGACACCGATCTCATCGGACCCTTCGGTTATTGTTCCGATATCTCGCGCACCTGGTTCTGCGGTCCCGGCAAGCCGACGGACGAGCAGAAACGGCTCTACGCCTATGCCCATGAGCAGATAGAGACCAACATCCAGGAAATGCGCCCGGGCCGGACCTTCCGGGACATTGCCGAATCATCCTGGCGTGTTCCCAACGAATTCATGGCGCGCCGCTACGGTTCCATGGCGCACGGTGTCGGCATGGCGGACGAGTGGCCGGGCCTGACGTTCTCCGACAAGGCCGACATGGCCATGCCCGGTGTTCTCGAGGAGAACATGACCATCTGTGTCGAAAGCTATATCGGCGCCGAGGACGGCAATGAGGGCGTGAAACTCGAAGAGCAGATCCTGGTGACCCCGTCAGGTCCCCAGCGCCTCTCCACGTACCCCTTCGATGACGCGCTGCTCGGCTGATGGGGACGTGACATGAACGATACCGTCCGCCTGGCACGCAATACCCCTGGGATCGCCCAGCACGACGCCGAGCCGCAGATCGACATTCGCCGCATGCGCGCCTGGCGCCTGGGGCGGATTCAGAGTGAGCTTCGTCGCCTCGATCTGGGTGGCATCATCCTCTACGACCCCGTCAACATCCGTTACGCCACCGGCTCCAGCAACATGCAGGTGTGGTTCACCCACAACCCGATCCGCTACTGCTTCGTTCCGGTCGAGGGCAAGGCTGTCCTCTTCGACTACGAGAAGTCGATGCATCTCTACCGGCACCTGGAGACCATCGGCGAGATCAGACCGGCCTTGGGCTTCATCTACATGGTGGCTTCCGAGAACATCGAGGCGCGGGTCAGGGCCTGGGCGCAGGATATCGATTCCGTGATGCGCGCCCATGGGGCCGGCCGGCGCATTGCCGCCGACCGGCTCGACTTCGAGGGCGCCAATGCCCTCCAGGAGATGGGCTACGAGATCGCCAGCGGCACGCGGGTGACGGAACGCGCCAGGGTGATCAAGTCTGATGACGAGATCGAGGCCATGCTGGTTTCCATTTCCGTCTGCGAGGCGGCCATGGCGAGGATGCGCGAGGAACTGCGCGCCGGCATCAGCGAGACGGCGCTGTGGTCGATTCTCCATCAGGTGAACATCGAACTCGGCGGCGAATGGATCGAGACCCGGCTTCTTGCATCCGGAGGCAGGACCAATCCCTGGTTCCGCGAGGCCTCGAGCCGGGTGATCCGCGCTGGCGAACTCGTCGGTCTTGACACCGACCTTGTCGGCCCCTTCGGCTATTGCGCGGACATCAGCCGCACCTGGTTCTGCGGTCCGGGACGGCCGACGGACGAGCAGCGCAGGCTCTATGCCCTTGCCCACGAGCAAGTCCAGTTCAACATCGACATTCTCGAACCGGGCATGAGTTTCGTCGAGGCCGCCGAGAAATCCTGGCCCGTTCCGGAGGAGTTCCAGGCCCGGCGATATGGCATCGCCGCCCACGGAGTCGGTCTTGTTGACGAGTATCCCTCCATCTCCTTTGCCGACACGCCACAGCGCTCCTCGACCGGGGTCATCGAGCCCGGCATGACATTGTGCGTCGAGAGCTACATTGGCGCCGAAGACGGCCAAGAGGGTGTCAAGCTCGAGGAACAGGTTCTCGTCACCGACACCGGCGTCCAGCGCCTGTCGACGTTCCCTTACGAGGACGTCCTGCTGGTATAGCGTTGCCTCGGTCAACGTCCGTTCGCGGACGATGCGGTCCTGTTCACGACGACCTCGGTGAGTGCCGACGAGCAGACGAGAACGAAGCCGGTGGCTTCTCGCCAGCCGAAGGGCTCGGCGGTCAGGATCCCGGCACTGGCGATGCCGACCACCACCTCGATCTGGAGGAGAATTCCCACCCTGGCCGGGTCCAGGTGCTGGCAGGCATAGAGTTGCATGAACATGATCGGTATGAGGAACACCGCCGCAATCAGAAAGAGCCACGGCAGGGCCCCGAGGACCGGCTCGAGCGGGGGAAGGGCGCCCAGCCCGGTGGCCGGAACCAAGGCCAGGGCGAGAGCGACGACCGAGCCGTAGAGAAAGAACGACAGGACGTTCTCGAAGTGACTCGCCTCGGGATCCATGCGGACCCTGGTGGAGCCCCAGGCCCAGAACATGCCGGCGGTGACGGCCATCCAGTCACCAGCGTTGCGAGGGAGAGGCAGTCCACCGTCATCGGCCAGCAGCACGAGGATTCCGGCAAAGCCGAGGACCATCGCCGCGACCCGGGCGAGGGTAAGCCTTCGCTTGAGGAGCCAGATTTCGAGCGCCGTGCTCCAGGCCGGCGACACGTAGAAGAGAATGAGCGCACGCGACACCTCGGTGAGGAGCAGGCTGTCGGCATAGAGCGCGAAGGCGCCCCCGGTGAAAAATCCCGTGTGCCAGCGTGACAGGCCCGATGCCTTGCCCCGCGCCAGAAGGAACACTGCCACCGGCGCCATGATCAGCACCGGCATCAGAAACTGGCCGGTCACTGTGGCTCCGGCCGGAAGACCGGTTGCTTCCAGGGCACGCAAGGGTATCCAGAACAGTCCCCAGACGGCCGCAGCGATGGCAAGAAGGATGGCGGGGAGGGTGGTCGTCAAGGAAGTGATCAAACCAAGCGAGGTGCTTCGATCCTCACCCGGCTAACGGTGCACCGTCAATTCGCACCATGGCATCAGGGACGTGACAATCGGCGGAACCGAACCTAGTCTCCGCCTCGAATTGTCTGTCAATCTCCAGGGAGTGCCTCATGACCCGTTGGGACAAGTCCAGGCTGCCGAGCCGTCACGTATCGGTCGGCCCCAAGAGCGCGCCTCATCGCGCCTTCTACTATGCCATGGGCATGAGCGATGCCGAGGTGGAGCAGCCCTTCGTCGGCGTGGCGACTACCTGGAACGAGGCGGCCCCCTGCAACATCACCCTGATGCGTCAGGCGCAGGCTGCCAAGAAGGGCGTGAAGGCCGGCGGCGGCACGCCCCGCGAGTTCACCACCATCACCGTGACCGACGGTATTGCGATGGGCCATGCCGGGATGAAGTCGTCGCTGGTCAGCCGCGAGGTGATCGCCGATTCCGTGGAGCTCACCATGCGCGGGCATTGCTATGATGGCCTCGTCGGACTTGCCGGTTGCGACAAGTCCCTGCCGGGCATGATGATGGCCATGGTGAGACTGAACGTCCCGTCGGTCTTCATGTACGGTGGCTCCATTCTGCCGGGACGCTACCGCAACCGGGATGTCACCATCATCGATGTGTTCGAGGGTGTCGGAGCCCATGCCTCCGGCACCATGAGCGATGACGAACTGGATGTACTCGAGCATGCCGCCTGTCCATCGGGCGGATCATGCGGTGGCCAGTTCACCGCCAACAC
>JAJEBJ010000051.1 GCA_022822575.1 Alphaproteobacteria bacterium
TCCGGAGCAGTCGCGACGATCCCCGTCACCGTGAACTTCCAGTCCGGTAGTTCGTCCGCGATGTAGGGGTCGATGGAACAAGGCGCTACGGGTTCAAGGGCCGACCGGGCACCCGCTTCGATCTTGACGCGTGGTTGCACATAGGCGGTCTCGCTGCTCGGCCACAGTCCGGGATAGACTACGAGAAGGGATTGGCGGTCGGCTCCTTCGTTCGGGGTAACGAAGCAGCGCTCCTCCATCGAATTGATCACCGTTGTGAGATCGGCTCTCATCGGACCTTGAACATGGGTGCCGCAGGCCCCTGCAAGTTCCTTGAACAACGCGGCGCGGCGCTTGTTCGAGAGGGCGCTCGAGATGATTGGGTCGCGCTCTCCGGTAAATCCGAGGTCGTCGCGACGGATGACAAGGTCTATGTCCTCCGAGAAGCGCCGGATCAGACCAAAACCCTTGGACAGTGATGTGCCACCTTTGAATAGGAGCCGCGGGTGGTTCCCGGGCAACCGGTTGAACAGGATCTCCAAGACGAGACAGACCCAAAAGTCCTTCTCGACAAAGTCTGGCACGGTGTCGTGACGCCGCGCCGTGGTGGCGAACACGTCTCGCCTGTCCTGCTCCGGAAGATCGAGAAAGGTAGCGAAAGCACTCGCCGTCATATCGCTTCGGCCTCTCCCGAGACCACGGCGAGGGCCAACGGTCGCATCCAGCCAGGCAGGTCGACGATGTTCCGGTCAAGATCGTTCCGGACCTCGTCCGGGAGACACTTCAATGCTGATTTCACCCGAGGGTCGCGGGCGGCATTGGGACCAAGCCACCGCAGGGCCTGGACGACGACAGCCCCGGGCCGATCCGCCCAACGCATGACACGTGGGCTGACATGACGGAATTGAATCCTCCGGCCGTCGACTGCGACCATCCGCGTGGCGCCATCGGTGGCGTAACTTGCCTTGGCTGGCACGGCATTGGTCAGGCCCAGCCGATGCGCAGCTGTGGCACCGTCGGGCATGAAGCGAATGCCATCGCGCCGTCCGATCGCGGCGACGGCGGCATCAATGTCGGTTGGTGTGGGCCGGTTCAGAACCGGACTGATTCGAGGCAGGTCGTAGAGACCACGACTGGCGCGTCGCAGTCTTCCGGCCCCGACGAGGCGCGACAGGGCCTGATCGACCGCTTGGCGGCTACCCAGATCGAGGAAATCCCGGGGTGTTGACACCCACGTTCCGCCTTCGTGCGCCTGCATGCGCTCCATGATTCTGTCGGCGAGTTTGGCCATCGGACGACTTGCTGCCAAGTTATGTCAGAAATAATAGTCAAAATATCTGACAACTCAACCTTCCCGTCCGGGTGGCTTCAAGGTTCGTCTGCTTGAACAGAACAACGACGACGCTTCATGGAGCGGTCAGATAGTATCGAGGCATTCCGGGCTACTGCGGCTGAGAATGGAACTTCAACGCCAAAGCCTACGACATGGCAGCGTTCGTCAGGACTTGCACTGCAAAGCAATCGGCGTCGAGGCGCATGTGACGCGTAACTTTGCGGGCCAGTGCTCGAACATCGGAGAACAAGGCCTGTCGAGCGAGCCGGGATCGTCGAAAATGGGTCGAGGAGGTCTTCGACTGATTGATGAAGGTGGCCGTCTCTCGAAAACCCGCTATCGCGGTCTGGCGTGTGTCGACGGGCAGTTAACCGTGGCCGCTTGCGGTCTGCGATCTGATTCGCCTGCTGAACTTATTGAGGGCTGCCTCATGACCGCCGTGGTTCCGTGACGGGTCACCGTCGAGCGACCTGTCACACCGACGCCTGCCTTCGTCAGCTGCTGTAGTCGGCATTGACCTCGAAGTATCGGCGTGTGAAATCGCAGGTTCAGGCCGTCGCCAGACTCCTGGCGGTTGCTGCGGCGGGCGACTTACCCGCAACAGCTGCACCGAACCATAGTGAGAGATTTTCGATTCCGAAAAGTGAGCAATTTTCAGTCAGCATTGACAGTACCTACAGATAACTGCGGAACCAGAGGTCTGCACCGCGTCGGGGGATACAACCGCGGGGACCTGAGCCGAAGTCTCGGTAGGCTCAGTACAGTTGCTGGCGGGCACTCATGCTCTCATAGGACGTGAGTACGTTTTGAACATGTTGAATCACTTGAAACTCTCGACTGGGAACGTAGCGGAATGGCCTTGTGCGGCCGGACGCCAGCGTCGCCTGTTGGTGTCTTACAACTTCGAAATCCTCGGCATAGGTTCTCTTCCAAAGATCGATCGTGTTTCTCACCTGGCTTTCGTCGGCGTCCACCTCGCCGAAATAGTAGGCGATCACCGTACAGAGGTCCGGGGCCTTCGGCACGATCCGACTCATGACCATCAGCCCGGTTTCCTGAACCAGATGACAGCCTGGAAACAGATGGATCGCCGTCGCCGGTTTCAGGGCAGGGTCATCGCTGCTGGGCGGGAAGGATGTTGCTGTGACGAAACCCGAGTTCTGGAAGACGGCATTCTCCGGACGGGACTGGAAATTCGCTCCGAAGGTGGAGGCGTGAATCGTCGGGCAGTGATAACACTCCGTCGCATTCTCCCACCAAAGCTTCCAGTTCGCGTTTTGGTCGTTTTCCGTTGTCTCCATCAACCGATACCGCTCAGGGTTTCTATCGAATCCAAGCTGCCGGGCAACAGGCTCCAGCCTGTCCATGGCTTCCAGCAGCGGCTTCGCGTCAGGATCGGGATTCACGAATATGAACGGCCCCCAAACCTCCACCGAGATCGGCAGAAGCCCATGGGCCGTCTTGTCGAAGCTTTCCTCGCTGTCCGGCGCGGCAATCAAGTTGCCTGACAGGTCATAGCTCCATGAATGATATCGGCAGGTAAGCGTGAGGCACTTTGCCTTGTCACGTTCAACAACGGTGTAGCCGCGGTGGCGACAGGCATTCACAAATCCATGAATGTTGCCGTCTCTGGCGCGAGAAACGATGACAGGCACTTTTCCGACCTGCCCCGTGATCACGCTGCCGGGATGGGCCAGCTTTTCCAGCGGTGCAAAACACGTCCAGGCCCGGCCGTGCAGCAGTGCAATCTCACAGTCGAATATCTGCTGGTCCGTGTAGGTATGGGGCGGCAGTCCGATGCCGTCCGCATTCAAGGCTTGCTTTGCCGCCGAAATGTCGAACCGGAAGATGTCCGATGTTGTCGTTGTCCTCATGGCGATCTCCCCCAGGTCATTGGCAGGACATCGATCGGGAAGGGAAAAGGCGTGGAATGCCCTTTGCCGTCACGAGTGCCTGCTCTGCGAGTTTCAATCCTTCGCCTCCGCTCTCCGCCTTGCGCGGCTTGAGATGCTGTCATCGCCGACATACCAGACATCCGGGCTGACCTCGTGGAACTTCAACCAGATCGCTTCCGGGCTGATGTTCCCTTCTTCCGAGACGGCGGCGACGACCCGCTTCGCGATGGCATCGCGCTGGTCCTGACTTCGACCCGGTGTCCATTCGATGGTGACCAGTGGCATGTCCTGCATCCTTCCCTTGGCTTGATGTCGTGATCAGAAGTAGTCGAGTTCGGTTCCAAGATCCTGTTCCTGTGCCTTGCGGATCAGTAGATCACCCAAGACAACATCGCATTGAGCAAGCCCCCTGAGCCAGACGAGGATCCGTTCGTCGTCGGCCTGTCGACCGGGTGTCTTGTTGACGGCGACATCAGCCACAAGACCGGAGAGGCTGTCCTTCGTTACGATCCCTCGACCGATGAGAACGCCCGCCGCACCGGATGTACCATCATCGCCCTCGACCCATCTGTCGGTGAAGAAGCGATCCAGCTTCAAGGCGAGCTCGCACGAAAGGGAAGAATAGGCGCCGTACGAGACAATGGTTTGCCCTTCGCCTACGGCACTCACGGGGAACAGCGGTTGATGCGATGTCAATGCCGCCCCGTCTATGACGATATCGGCGCTGTCGATGCAGTCTTCCCACGAAATGGCCTTGCGAACCGACACTGCCCGGGGCCTCAGGCGCTCAACCGCTGCCGATCGGGATGCTTCTGTCGCTGAATGGACGCGGATCTCATCGAAGGAGAATTGAACGCTCAGGAGTTCCGCCGCCTTCGGCGCGATGCCGCGACCGCCGACACAAGCCAGGATCTTGCTGTCCGCCCTTGCGAACAGTTTTCCCGCCAGAGCGACCGAGGCCGCCGTGCGCCACAGCGTCACCAAGGATGCATCCATCAGGGCGACGGGCACCCCCGTCTCAATCGAGAACAGTCCCAGCAACCCCGTGTCTGGCGGCAGCCCTTCCGATCTGTTGCCCGGGAACGCGCCCACCGCCTTCACCGATGCGAGGCGCAAACCACTATGGAGACCGCGCACGGTATAGATCGCACCATTTGCGCTGGGAAACTTGCCAAACCCATGGGTTGGTTCTGCCGAACCTTCACCCGTTGCTTGCGACGCTACACCGATGCGTATGGCATCCAGGATCTCATGTTCGTCCAGGACAAGATTGTCGAGGTTTCGTGGCGAGAGGTAGAGCATCTGGAACCTGCACCCTATCCGAGCACCCAAAATTCGCGAAGGTCCGGCATATGCTCACTTCCGAAAAGATGGTCTGTGAGTGTCGAAGCAGGAGCGTTTTCGGGTGAGGACAGCATTGCCTGACGAAGGTTCTGTGCCCTCTCTCGTCCAAGCCTTGGCTCGGTAAGCGCGTTGAACTTCGCAACCAGACGTTCTTCCTGCCGATCCAGGTCATCGGCGGGCACACCGACATCCAACGACCTGGCGTGCGTCTGGTTTCCGGAATGAGTCACGGAGACCCGGGTCGTCGTTCGACTGTCGAAGTCTTCCGGCACCACCTGAATTCTGGATCGAAGCGCCACGAGGTCCCGTTCGATTGCGACGTCATCCGTGTAGATCGATGGGTCACCGGTTTCCCGCCCGAACAGGCGAAGGGCGACCATGTGCCGGATCGAGAACTTGACCTCCAGGCCTGTCCTGGGCTCCAGGATGTCGCAAACCTTGTGGAGTTCGGGCATCAGCCCAACTTCGATCGCTTCGACGTCATCCGGCTTGAACCCATGCTCGCGCGCAAGGTCCGACGCCGCTTCCAATGCGGAGTGTACGTAGTAGCAGGCCGCGTGAAACTTGAAGATGTTCTGTTCGATTCCAAAGGGAGCGCCGGGCTCTCCTCGTATCGTCTTCGGTGAGAAGCCGCCGGACAAGACCTGCCCGAACCCCTGGTCGCACTCGAGAACACCATTCGTTGCCGTAACCCCGGACCTTGCCCATCTCGCCGAAAGAAGACCGTTCATCGCCGCCTTTCCGGCATGGAGCGGCTTTGCCATGGATCCGAACATGGCCTTCAGGCCGGCTGCCTGCGTTGCGGCCAGACCGAGCGCGGTTTCAGTCCTGTCGGGGGACAGTCTCATGAGCCGAGCCGCTCCGGCGGCTGCCGCGATCGTGCCTATCGTGCCGGTATTGTGGAATCCGTTGTTGTAGTGGGTGTGCCCCATCATCTCGCCCACGACACAGGCGACTTCGACACCGGCAGCCAGGGCATCCAGCAGGTCGCCAACACAGGGATTGTGGGTATTCGATATCGCCAGAAGGGCTGGAACGATGGCGACCGTCGGATGGCCGCGCATGCGTGTGTTGATGTCGTCGTAGTCCAATGCGTGAGACGCTGCCCCATTGGCGAGGGCCGCAAAGGTCGGCGTCAGCCGCTCATCGCGCCCCGCCAAGCCGGCGTTGCCTGTCTCGTCGTCTTCGATCGCGATCTTCACCAGCCGATCCACCAAGGGGTCGTCCGCCGCGGCAATGGTGACGCCGGCCCAGTCCAGGAGCGCGTGCCGTGCGCATTTCTGAGCGCGAGGCGAGAGCGGTTCTGCTTCGACGGCGCCAATCCACGCGGCGATCTGGCGCGTCGGGAACTGCATGCCTGTTGCCCCGTCCATCGATCGGTCAGCAGTTCTTGGGCATGTCGAGGACATGCTGGCCGGCATAGGCAGACGCCCTCTGCACGAAGCAGCGTCCGTTTCCGATGGCTTCACTGGCCGTGAGGCAACGCTCCGCATTCATGCCATCTTCTCCGATCAAAGCATGCGCCGGGACGGGTACGTTGTCGAAGAGTACTTCCGTTGTGTCGTGACTGATCATCGGTCGGTTTGCCGATGCGCCATCGCTCCCTGCGCTGCATCTAGATTGCGTGCCCGGCCTTCATCCCTTCTGCTACCGCTTCCTCGGCTGTGCGGGGGGCCAGACAGTCGCCGACGACGTGGACCTCTCCCGGCCAATCCAACAAGTCTTCTTCCAGGGTCGTCACCGGAACATGGCCAAGCGACAGAATCACGGTGTCGATATCTTCGAGAATGATCGGCTCGCCGCTGGCAATATGCTGGAAGTACGCCGTCTCGCTATCCAGGCCGAACAGGCGTGCCATCGGAATCAGTTCGACGCCGAGCTTGTGCATTTCGCCGAGCCAAAGGTCGCGCATGTAGCGCGGGATGTTCTGGCCCGCCACATGGCCGGTCGAGGCCAGCCGCACGGAGCAGCCTTCAAGCGCAAGTTTCTCCGCCAGTCCGAGCCCGATCCAGTCGCAACGCCAATCCGCGATGACGGCCCGCGCGCCAACATTTGCACCGCCCTCGAGAACCTGCCAGGCATTGACGGCGTGGGCGTCCTCCAGGCCTTCGATGTTCGGCTCCATGACCGTTCCACCTGTAGCGACCACGACAGCATCCGGCGCTTCGCGCTCGATCAGGTCAAAGCCGACCCTGGAATTCAGCATGACCGTCACGCCGGCACATTCCATGTCCTTTTCGAGATTGCTGACAATGCCCCCGAATTCTGCGCGACGGGGCAGCAATTGGGCGACTAGCGCCTGGCCACCCAACTGGTTCGACGCCTCGTGCAAGGTTACATCGTGTCCACGCGCCGATGCGGTCGCGGCCGCCTTCATGCCGCCCGGGCCGCCGCCGGCGACGATAACCTTGCGCCTGACCTTGGCGGGGGTGGGTGTGCCGAAGGAAAGTTCCCGTCCGGTCTCCGGATACTGGATACAGGACACCCCGTAACCCCGGTGCATCCGATCAATGCAGGCCTGATTGCAGGCTATGCACACGCGGACTTCCTCGGCCTTGCCCGCTCTGAGCTTGTTGCCCAACTCCGGGTCCGTGATCATCGCCCGTGTCATGCCGCACAGGTCCGCCTGTCCCGAGGACAAGACCTGCTCCGCTGCCGCGGCCTGATTGATCCGTCCGACGGCGATAACCGGCTGGGGAACCTTGTCTCGTATCGCTGCGGCGAAGGGGGCGGTCAGCGCCATGCCGGTACTCATGGGCGGGACAATATGGATCGCGGCCCCCGAGGCGCGCGACGAACCGGACGTCACGTTGAAATAGTCGATCGCTCCATCGTCTCCAATCGCCTGGCAGATCTCCAGCACTTCATCGGCCTGCAGACCTTCATCCAGCAATTCGTCGCCGGAAATGCGCATTCCGACCACCAGATCGGGGCCGACAGCATCACGCACAACCTCGATCGTCTCCCGCAGAAACCTCAGGCGGTTCTCGAAGCTGCCGCCATACTCGTCGGTTCGCACATTGATTCGCGGGCTCAGGAACTGAGCGATCAGATACCCGTGACTGGCCGCGACCTCGGCACCGTCCATGCCAGCCTGGCGAACCCGGACGGCCGCTTCGCCAAACTTGCGAATGGTCTCACGGACCATGCGGTGCGGCATCTCGCGTCCCGCTGTGTGATACCGTTCCGATGAACTCGTGGAGGGGCCATAGGAAACCGCGCGCAATCCCTCGTGGTCATTCGTCACTTCATGCCCCAGATGGAAGAGCTGTGCGATGCTGGCGCAACCATGGGAATGCAGAGTATCCGCGAGGCGCCGAAATGACGGAATGATCTCGTCATGGGCGGCTACGAGACTGGTCGGAGACGCCACCACTCTTCCGTCGACCATGGCGGACTCCGTGATGATCATTCCGGCACCGCCCCGGGCGCGAGCTTCGTGATAGGCGTGAAGCCTGTCCGACACGATGTTGCCGTCCGCCAGCCTCGTTGCATGTCCGGAAGACACAATGCGGTTGCGCAGGATCAGCCGATTGATTGTGATCGGAGACAGGAGCGTCGGAAACCGGGCATTCGCATCGGGCATTTGGGGCCTGACTTTCAATCCGATCCGAAAAACACTACCGGAAGAACCGATGGTTGGCTAACTAAGTGCATCATATGTTAATTTTGCAAACTCGGTCGATATCGAATTCCGGTTTTCAATGCATCCTGCCGGGAGGTCGTCATGGGGATGAGCTTGGATCAATCCGCATTGGAGGCACTCAGGAAGCCTGTCGCGGAGGCGCGCGGCCTGCCGAATGCCGCCTTTGTCGATCCAGATTTTCATGAGCTGGAAAAGCAGACCGTGTTTTCGAAGAGTTGGGTGTTTGCGGGCCGGAAAAGCGAGGTTCCCAAGCAAGGAGATATCCGCCTGGCCGAGATCGCCGGCGAACCGCTGATCATCGTCCGCGGCCGGGATGGCGCCGTCCGCGTGTTCTACAATGTTTGCCCGCACAGGGGTGCCAGGCTGGTCACCGAGGATCGCAGAGGCACGCGGATCATGACGTGCAAGTATCACGCCTGGGCCTATGACCTTGCGGGTCGGTTGCGTACCCGTCCGCATTTCAATGGGCCGGGTCTGCATGACGAGAAAGCCGGCAGCACGGAGTGCGTCAGCCTGTTCGAAGTCAGGACCGACTTCTGGCACGACGGGATATTCGTGAACCTCGACGGCAAGGCGCCGCCCCTGCCTGAGTACCTGGCGCCGCTCGACCGGCAGGCCGAAGGGTTCGACATCTCACAGTTTGCCTATGCCGACACGGTTTCCGGGAGGTTCAACTGCAACTGGAAACTGGCGGTCGAAAACTGGAGCGATGTGTATCACGTCTTCGCGGTTCATCCCGGTCTCAACCAGATGATGGACCAGGGCCAGCGAACCGGCGCGGACGGCGACGGCAACTTGATCTATTTCCGCTGGAGATATGACGAGGAGTTTCTGAGCCGCGATCCGCTACCCCGGGTTCAGGGCCTGGAAGGGTCGGCCCGCACGTTGGCCTTCAACGGACATCTGTATCCGGGCCTCGCCATCAGTTTCCATCCGACCATGTTCCTGTTCTGGGACTTCAAGCCGATTGGTCACGATCGGACCAGATTGGACCTCCACTTGTACTACGTCGCCAGCGCCGCGCACGACCCCGACCATGCTGCGACGCGCGAAGGCAAGGCGAAGTACTACACCGGCCTCAACGCGGAGGACGAAGAAGTCTGCAGACTCATGCAGGAAGGGCGGCAGGCGCGTGGCTATGACGGCGGCCGGTTCTCTCCGTTCTGGGACCGCGGAACCCTGCACTTCGCGAACCTCGTGGCCCAGTCGATCACCTGAGAGTTTGCGTCGACGGCAGATAGACTCGCTGCACGACCGTTGGTGCCGGTCAGGAGTCCGGCGCGACGCATATCGGATCAACGCAAGGGCAGCGACGCAAACGGGAGAGGCGCAGGCCTTGCCAGTTCCTGGTGCGACGATCCCGGCCTCGGCGTCAACAACAGGATTGTCACGCGAGAACACGCGCTGAAGGCCCGGGAACGTCTCCGCGCGATGCTGGCGCCCGCTCGAACTGCGGTAAGCACCCGAACGAAGACTCAGTGACAATGCGATGACCGGGTCGGACCAGGCCCAGGAAGACCTGGCATCACCTCTCGCAACGCCGTCGAATCCGAAAGAGGATCCGGCACTCGAGGACGACGCTGTCCCTGCTGGAACAATCTGGGAGTTGTACGCCTGGCTGGCCAGACTGCCTATCGGAAGCCCGTCTTGATGCCGAGCGCGAGGCAGAGGCAGACAACCGCGAAGATCAGGAGCGCGGTGCTCATTGCCCATTGGGATCGTAGATCATCATCAATCCTAAGGCGGGCACTATGGCTGGGCAACCGGCACAATGCGGTTGACTCCCATCAAGCCCACGCCCGCCATCGTTCCCGCAATCGCTGCATGCAACCGCTTCGTCGAGTCGCTCGCTTCCGCAAAAGGGGCGTGGCAGCCGCGCTTCAGCTGCGGTAGTCGGCGTTGATCTCGATGTAGCGGCGCGTGAAATCGCAGGTCCAGACCGTGGCCTTGCCGCGGCCTTCGCCGACCGAAACCTCGATCAGGATTTCGCGTCCCGCCATGTGGCGGGCAACGGGGGTTTCGTCGTAGTCCGGCGGCGGTGCGCCGTCGAGGGCGACGGCGTGGCCTCCGACATGGATGTCGAGGTCGGTCTCGGCGATGGGTTCTCCGGACTTGCCCACCGCCATGACGATGCGGCCCCAGTTGGCGTCGCCTCCGGCAATGGCGGTCTTGACCAGCGGCGAATTGGCGATCGCAAGGCCGATCCTTCGCGCTGCCTTGGCCGACTTGGCGCCCTTGATGCGGATCTCGACGAACTTGCTCGCACCTTCGCCGTCCTTGACGACCTGGTGCGCAAGATCGAGGCAGAGGGCATCGAGCGCTTCGCGGAAGGCCTTGAGGCGCGGATCCCGCCGGTCGGTGATGGCCGCGTGCCGGGCCCGGCCTGTGGCAAAGAGCTGCAGCGTGTCGCTGGTCGAGGTGTCGCTGTCGACGGTGATGGCGTTGAAGGAGCGGTCGGCCGCCGAGGCGAGCAAGGGCTGGAGAATGGCGGCCGGGAGTGTGGCATCCGTGAAGACGTAGGCCAGCATCGTCGCCATGTCGGGCGCAATCATGCCGGAACCCTTGGCAAAGCCTGTGATCGTCACCGGCGTACCGTCAATGGAGGTGACGAGAGAGGATCCCTTGGGAAAGGTGTCGGTGGTCATGATCGCCTGGGCGGCGTCGTGCCAGGCGTCGGCGTCGAGCGAGGCCGTGATTCCGGGAAGCGCCGTGACGACGGCAGAAACGGGCAGCGTTTCGCCGATTACCCCGGTGGAGGCAACGAAGATCTCGTGAGGCTCGGCGCCGAGGAGTTCTGCCGTCCGTCCGGCCATCGCTTCCACGGCGTCGCGTCCCGCCTTTCCGGTGAAGACGTTGGCGTTGCCGGAATTGACAACCAACCCTCTGGCTGTGCCGCGGGCGAGATGCCTGCGGCACCACTGGACCGGGGCGCCGGCCGTGCTCGACTTCGTGAAGACGCCGGCCACGACTGCGGGTCGATCGAACGCGGCCACCATGAGGTCGAGCTTGGTGTCCGCCTGCTTGATGCCGCAGCGGTCGGCCCCGAGGCGCACGCCCTCTACCTGGTGCATGACCGGGAACCGTTCCGGTGCAAAGGGAGAGATGTCCGGCTGGTTGCTCATTCGTCACTCCCGAAGTCGTCCGGCGGGTGTGTTGTCAGGATCTCGATGGCGGCCGCCGACCGAAGGCGCTCAACGTCGTCGGCAATGGCCTGGCGGGCGAGTTCCTGGCGGAGCGTTGCTTCCACGCTGTCGAACGGGGGCACCTCCATGGTTCGCCTGTCGTGGACCTTGATGACATGCCATCCGAACCTCGTCTCGACCGGATCGGAGATCTCGCCCGGCGCGAGCGTCCAGGCGGCCTCCTCGAATTCGGCAACCATCATGCCCGCCCTGAACCAGCCTAGATCGCCACCTTTTGGACCCGTCGGGCCAATCGAGTGGCTTCGCGCCAGGTCCGCAAAGTCCTCGCCCTCACGGGCCCTGAGCGTGATCTCCTGCGCCTCGCCGGAGGTGGCAACGAGGACGTGGCTTGCGTGAACCTCCAGGGGAAGTCCGTTAGCCGTCAGACTGGCGGCCCATGCGTGGTACGCCTCCGTCACGGTCTCTTGCGTGATGGCCTGTTGGACGAGTGACTCGGCGTAGAGGCGCTGCAGCAAGTTGTCTTCGAGGCGCGCCAGTTCGGCGAGAAACTGGGCGGAGTCCTGGATGCCGAGCCGTCGCGCTTCCTCGACGATCAGGCGGTTGCTGATCATCCTCTCGATCACCGGCATCCACAGATCTGCGGGAGGCGTGGCCGCCACGTCGGGCGGAAGAGAGGCCACGAAGGCATC
>JAJEBJ010000345.1 GCA_022822575.1 Alphaproteobacteria bacterium
CCCGGAGAAGGTCTCCGCCGCGCTCCGCCACGAACTCGGTCTGATCGACGAGCTGGACTACGCACCCTACTTTCTCACCGTCCACGACATCGTGTGCTTCGCCAGCGAGAAAGACATCCTCTGCCAGGGGCGGGGATCGGCGGCGAATTCGGCCGTCTGCTACTGCCTCGGCATCACCGCCATCGATCCGGCAGAGATCGACCTGCTGTTCGAGCGTTTCGTCTCTCGCGAGCGCCGAGAGCCGCCCGATATCGACGTCGATTTCGAGCATGAGAAGCGCGAGGAGGTGATCCAGTACATCTACGGACGCTACGGTCGCGAACGTGCCGGGATCGCCGCCACCGTCATCTCCTACCGTGCCCGCAGCGCCGTGCGCGATGTGGGCAAGGCGATGGGACTCTCCGAAGACACCGCCGCAGCGCTGGCTGCCGCCGTCCGCGACATGCACCATGAGGGCGTGTCCGAACGGCGCCTCCGCGAGGCGGGGCTTGACCCTGCCGATCCGCTGCTCCGCCGGACCGTCGCGCTCGCGACGGAGCTGCAGGGCTTCCCCCGCCATCTCTCGCAGCATGTCGGCGGTTTCGTGCTGACGCGCGGCCGACTCGACGAGACAGTGCCCATCGGCAATGCGGGGATGAAGGATCGCACCTTCATCGAATGGGACAAGGACGACCTCGAGGCGCTCGGCCTGATGAAGGTCGATGTGCTCGGTCTCGGCATGCTGACCTGCATCCGCAAGGCCTTCGAACTTCTGGCCACGTTCAAGGGCCTGGACCTCGCGCTTGCCGCCGTGCCGATGGAGGACGGGCAGGTCTATGACATGCTCTGCCGGGCCGACACGATAGGCGTCTTCCAGGTCGAGAGCCGGGCACAGATGAACATGCTGCCGAGGCTGAAGCCGCGCTGCTTCTACGATCTGGTGATCGAGGTGGCGATCGTGCGGCCGGGTCCGATCCAGGGCGACATGGTGCATCCCTATCTGCGCCGGCGGGACCGGCTGGAAAAGGTGGTCTATCCCGCGCCTGCGCCCGAGCACGGACCGTCGGACGAGTTGCGCGAGGTGTTGGAGAAGACACTCGGCGTGCCGCTCTTTCAGGAGCAGGCGATGCGCGTTGCCATGAAGGCCGCCCGTTTCACGCCCGATGAGGCCGATGCGTTGCGCCATGCCATGGCGACCTTCCGCAAGCGCGGCACACTCGGCCGCTTGCGGGACCGGATGGTGGGCCGGATGATCGCGCGCGGCTACGACCCGGCGCTTGCGGCGCGATGTTTTCACCAGATCGAGGGCTTCGGAGATTACGGCTTCCCCGAGTCCCACGCCGCGAGTTTTGCGTTGCTGGCCTGGGTCTCCTCCTGGCTCAAGTGCCACCACCCGGAGATCTTTGCCTGTGCACTGCTCAATTCCCAGCCGATGGGCTTCTACGCTCCCGCCCAGATCGTGCGCGACGCACGTGAACACGGAGTCGAGGTGCTTCCGGTCGATGTTCATGCGAGCAGCTGGGACAACAGCCTGGAGCGCATGGCGAATGGAGGCCTGGCGCTCAGGCTGGGCTTCCGCCAGATCACCGGCTTCGGCAAGGAGGATGCGGAGCGCATCCAGGCCGCATGCGACGACAAGCCCTGGCCCGATATCGCCGCCATGCAGCACCACACCGGCCTTGGTGACGCTGCCATCGAGACGCTGGCTGCCGCCGATGCCTTCGGCTCCATGGGGCTCGACCGGCGCCAGGCCCTCTGGCAGGCCCGTGCCTTGCCGAAAGGCGAGCCGTTGCCATTGTTCGAGGGGGCGACGGGGCTGATCGAGGGTGCAGACCCACCGGCCGCGCTGCCTGTCATGGCGCCCGGCGAAGAGGTCATCGAGGACTACCGCTCACTCAGACTTTCGCTCCGGTCGCATCCGGTCGCCTTCCTGCGCGAGCACCTGGCGAAAGAAAGCGTGCTTGCGGCCGAGATGGTGGCCTGTGCCCGGGACGGCGAGCGCGCTTCCACGGCTGGCCTCGTCCTGGTCCGCCAGCGTCCGGGCAGCGCCAGCGGCGTCATTTTCATGACACTGGAAGATGAAACCGGTGTTGTGAACGTCGTGGTCTGGCCCAGGGTGCTGGAGGGTTTCCGCAGGGCGGTGCTGGGCGCGCGCCTCGTGCTGGTCCGGGGACGCATCCAGCGTGCCGGTGACATCGTCCACCTCGTCGCCGACCGGCTGGAGGACCGGACCGGCTGGCTCGACCTGCTGACGCCGGAAGACGGGACCGCGCCGCCATCCGGCCCCGTCGCCTTCCCCTCGCGCCATCCGCGGAACGTGCGCACGATTCCGAGATCACGCGACTTCCGGTGAGGCGGAGCCTGAAGGGCCCTCATGTTCCCAGGTGAAGGAGGGCCCTTTCTACGGTGTTCCAGCAGCGATGTCGGCGATGTCGCGGATGATGGCCGTGATGTCGTAGTCCCGTGGCGAGTAGGTTCGTGCCACACCGGCCTCCCTGAGGAGCGGGATGTCGGCGTCGGGAATGATGCCGCCGACGACGATGGGAACGCTGTCGCAGCCCTCCTCGTCCATGAGGCGCCGGATCTCCGTCACGAGGCGGACGTGGGCGCCCGAGAGGATGGAGAGTCCGACCACGTGCACGCTCTCCTCGAGAGCGGACGAGGCAATCTGCTCGGGCGACAGCCTGATTCCCTGGTAGACGACCTCGACACCGCAGTCGCGGGCGCGCAAGGCAATCTGCTCGGCGCCATTGGAGTGACCGTCAAGCCCGGGCTTGCCGACAAGGAGTTTCAGCCTGCGTCCCAGGGTCTGCGACGCCAGTTCCACGTGGCGACGGGCAGTGGCGAGGTCACCGGTGGACACCGCCGGTGCCGACGACAGTCCGGTGGGCGCCCGGTAGCCGCCGAAGACCTCGCGCAGGGCTCTGCCCCACTCTCCGGTGGTCACTCCCGCCCCGGCACAGGCAATGGAAGGCTCCATGATGTTGCGGCCCTCGCGGGCGGCCGCCTTCAGATCATCGAGGGCTGAGCCTGCCGCACTCTCGTCACGGCTGGCGCGCCATGCCGCCAGACCAGCGATCTGTGACTCCTCGGCATCATGCGACACGGTCATGAATCCGTCGCCGGTCAGCGGCGAAGGCGCCGATTCGGTGAACACGTTGACGCCGACGACCGGCGTTTCGCCCGACTCGATTGCAGCGAGTCTCCGTGCGTTCGATTCGACCAGACGCTGTTTCATGTAGCCTGATTCAACCGCGGCGAGGGCGCCACCGGCCCTGTCGATGACATCGAGTTCCTCCTGGGCGGCCTGCTTCAGGTCCTCGACCTTCGACTTGATGGCGGAGTTGCCGTCGAAGATGTCGTCGAATTCCAGCAGGTCGGTCTCCATGGCGACGATCTGCTGCAGGCGCAGGCTCCACTGCTGGTCCCACGGCCGTGGCAGGCCCAGCGCCTCGTTCCATGCCGGCAACTGGACGGCGCGGGCCCGCGCCTTCCGAGACAGGGTCACCGCGAGCATCTCGAGGAGAATGCGGTAGACGTTGTTTTCCGGCTGCTGTTCCGTCAGTCCGAGCGAGTTCACCTGGACGCCGTAACGGAAGCGGCGGAGCCTCGCATCCTGGATGCCGTAACGCTTGAGGGTGATGTCGTCCCAAAGTTCGGTGAAGGCCCGCATCTTGCACATTTCCGTGATGAAACGGATGCCGGCGTTAACGAAGAAGCTGACGCGTCCCACGACCCGGGCAAAGCCCTCGTCCGTGACCTCGCCCGAGTCCCTGATCGCATCGAGAATGGTGATGGCGTTGGCCAGCGAGAAGGCGATCTCCTGGACCGGCGTCGCCCCTGCTTCCTGCAGGTGGTAGGGGCAGACATTGATCGGGTTCCAGGTGGGTGTTTCACGGACCGAGAAAAGGATCGTGTCCGTGGTCAGCCTGAGAGAGGGCCCGGGCGGAAAAATGTAGGTGCCGCGCGACAGGTATTCCTTGACGATGTCGTTCTGGATGGTCCCCTGGAGCGACTTGCGGGCCACGCCGCGCCGGTCGGCAAGCGCGATGTAGAGGGCGAAGAGCCATGGCGCGGTGGCATTGATCGTCATCGACGTGTTCATGCGCTCGAGGGGGATGCCGTCGAACAGGGTTTCCATGTCGCCGAGATGGGAGACGGGAACACCGACCCGCCCGACCTCGCCGCGGGCGATCGCCTCGTCGGCGTCGTGGCCTGTCTGGGTCGGCAGGTCGAAGGCCACCGACAATCCCGTCTGCCCGCGCTCCAGGTTCGTGCGGTAGAGCCGGTTGGAGTCCCTTGCCGTACTGTGGCCTGAATAGGTCCGCATGAGCCACGGACGATCCCTGTTCCGGCCGGGACTGGAGGGGGAGGAACTTGTCATGACATCCATCCATGCACGGTCACCGGTCAATCATGCTGCGATGCAATAAACGTTGCAAACATCCGACTGGCCAAAAACAATGGGATTGCAGCCGGTTCCCCGTTGACATGTTGCAATGCAACATGAAAGTGACTGTGTTGAAACCGACAGGAGCGAGTGATGGTCATGGCAGTCGATGCGCCGTCCGCAGAGTACGAGGCGCCGATCAAGGATCTCTACGAAGTCGGCGAGATCCCGCC
>JAJEBJ010000403.1 GCA_022822575.1 Alphaproteobacteria bacterium
CGTGACGACAGTACCGACACGGCCGGCCGCGACATCGTCGGCAACGATCGCGCGAATGAAGTCATGAGCCCCACCGGGCGCGGGGCTTTCCTCGGCACTCATGGCGCGACACTCCTGCGACAATAGTCTGCTGTGTGCCAAAATCACCCGGACTTGCCAACCCCGGTCAGTCGACGGAGCACCCGGTCACTGCCTTGTGTTCCCGGAGACGGCGTCGCCCGTCAGGTTGCTGCCACTCCGGACCCGAGACACTCAAGGCGTGCCAGGAGGGTTCGGGCCGTGTCGAGGTCAGCCGGTCGGTTGACGTTGAAGAAGGGGTCCACCGGTTGGTCGCTGAACGACGCTTCGGCCACCCGGTAGCATCCTGTCCAGGCGTCGATCTTGCGTACGCCGTCCATGATCAAGGCCTGGCGCAATTCGTTTCGCAGGCGAACCGGCCACAGGCCAACCACCGGATGGCGTCTGCCGGCGGAGGCGGCGCAGGCCATGTCGGCGCCGGACGCCCTCACCGCCGCGAACAGCTTCTCGACCAGGTCGAAGGGCAGGAACGGCGTATCCGTGGGCACCGTGACGATCCAGTGCAGACCCGGAACATTGGCAAAGGTCCAGTCGAGTCCGGCCAGCACACCGGCAAGCGGTCCGGGGCGCCCCGGCAACATGTCGGGCGCTCGTGACAACACCGGCGAGTCGAAGCGCGAGGCATCATCGTTGACATTGAGCGCCATCATGCGCACCAGGGGGCGCAGGCGGGCGATCACGTGATCGAGAATGCTACGGCCACCGAGATCCAGCATGCCCTTGTCCCTGCCACCCATGCGTCGCGCC
The DNA here is from genome assembly GCA_022822575.1 of Alphaproteobacteria bacterium. GTDB lineage: Bacteria > Pseudomonadota > Alphaproteobacteria > SP197 > SP197 > SP197. The sequence continues at coordinate 826 of JAJEBJ010000403.1, forward strand.
AATCCGCCGGCGAGCACCGTCCCGGCCACGTCATTGCGCACCTCCGACATCGCCGTCATCCCCCGCCAGCATCCAGAACGGGCTGGTCATCCCAGCGCACGCGATGCGCGCCTGCAGCCACCATGAACCGCTTGCCACGCAGGCGGCCAATGAGTGTCATGTCGACCTGGCGGGCGAGTTCGACACCCCAGGCCGTGAATCCTGAACGGGAGACCAGGACCGGGATGTTCATCCGCGCTGTCTTGATCACCATTTCGCTGGTCAGCCGGCCGGTCGTGTAGAAGAGCTTGCCGGTGGCCTGAATGTTCTCGAGGGCCATGTAACCGGCAATCTTGTCGACGGCATTGTGCCGTCCGACATCTTCCATGTAGACCAGCGGACGGTCCCCCTCGCAGAGCACGCAACCGTGGATGGCCCCGGCCTTGAGATAGAGACTCGGCGTCGCCGTGATCGTCTTCGTGAGGGCATGGAGCCATCCGGTGTGAACAACCGCATTCCGGTCCAGGTTGACGGACTCGATTTCATCCATGAGATCGCCAAAGACCGTGCCCTGGGCACATCCCGATGTCAGGGTGCGCTTCCGCAGTTTCTCCTCGTAGTCGGTCTTCCGGAGGGTGCGCACGACCAGTGTGGCAGTCTCCTCGTCATGGTCGATTCCGGTGACCTCGCCGATTCCCTCCAGCATCCCCTGGTTCAGCAGGTAGCCCACGGCCAGGTAGTCCGGAAAGTCCCCGATCGTCATCATGGTGACGATTTCCTGATCATTGAGAAACAGCGTCAGGGGAGTCTCCACGGTGACGGCCCGATCGACCCGGTTGCCGTCCTGGTCGACGCCGGACACAGAACGCGTCAGACGGGAATCGTCGGGATTCGGCCTGAGAAGATAGGGCATCCCTGCTGTCATGAGCCGTATCCGGCGGTGGCCTCGCGCCGCGGCAGGGGTGTGTGCCCACGTATCATGTCAGCTGCCTTTTCGGCGATCATGACTGTCGGCGCATTGGTGTTTCCCGTCACGATCATTGGCATCACCGAGGCATCGACCACCCTGAGGCCATCGACACCCCTCACTTTCAATTGGTCGTCGACAACCGCCAACGGGTCGCCCGGCGCCCCCATCCTGCAGGTTCCCGAAGCATGATATCCCGACTGGGCGCCACGGGCGACCGCCGAGAGAATGTCGTCATCGCTCAACACGTGCTCTCCCGGGTCCATCTCGGCTCCGCGAAAGGGAGCCAGTGCCGGCTGGTGCGCGATATCGCGCGCCCACCTGACCGCATCGATGAAGTCTCGCCGGTCCCCCTCTTCGGCAAGGTAGTTCGGTTCGATGACGGGATGATCCCCGGGATCAGGGCTCCTGAGTCTGATGTGGCCGCGCGACAGCGGATGCATCTGGTTCACATCGAACTGGAAGCCGTCGATGGCAGTCTTCATGCGGTGACGTCGGCTTTCGGCAATGACCATGGGCGTGAAAAAGACCTGGAATCGCGGAAAGTCCGGCGCTTCGGCACCGCCTCTGGAAAAGGCGCCAGCCGACCAGAAAGGATGCGCGCCGGGGCCCGCCCGACCGCCGCTGGCAAACCACGCGGCGCCGAGCAGGAAAGCCATCAGCGGACGGGCCCAGCGGGCCTGAGTTTCGCGCGGCTGCCGGCAGTGGAACCGGACCGGTATGTTGAGATGGTCCTGCAGGTTTTCCCCCACTCCCGGACTCGCTGCTTTCACCTCGATTCCGAGCCGGCGCAGGTGTTCCTCCGGACCGATACCCGACAGCATGAGGAGTTGCGGAGAACCGATGGCGCCCTGACAGACGATCACTTCACGGGAGGCATGAACCTCTTCCATGGCGGAACGCCGCCGGTAGCGTACGCCTCTGGCGCGATGTCCCTCGATCACCAGGGACGAGGCAAGACTTCCGGTGCGAATCTCCAGGTTGGGCCGTGAACCGGCAGGCCCGAGATAACATCTCGAGATGCTGGAACGTCGGCCGTCGCGCACGGTGACATCGAGCAGACCGGCGCCAACCTGGCCCGCGCCGTTGAAATCGGGATTCGCCGGCAATCCCGATTGGAGGCAGGCCTCAATGAACGCATGATCGATCGGCAGCGGCCGTCCCGCCGGTCCGGTCAACAGCGGCCCTGAATCGCCACGCCAGTGATCGCCACCACCCTCCCGGCTTTCCGCCCTGCGGAAGTAGGGCAGCACATCGGCCCAGGCCCATCCCTCGAGGCCGAGCTGTCTCCAGCGATCATAATCCGCAGTGTTGCCGCGTATGTAGATCATGCCGTTGATGGCGCTCGACCCCCCGAGCCCTCGACCCCGGGGCCAGTGGATTCGGCGGTCAGCCAGATGCGGCTGGGGTTCGGTCAGGTAGCACCAGTCAAAGCGCGGATTGCCGACGGCGAACACGTTGGCCGCCGGCATGGCGACACGGAAGTCCCGGTTGGTTCCGCCGGCCTCGAGGAGAAGGACGCGGCACGATCTTTCCTCGCTCAGACGCGCGGCCAGGACAGACCCGGCCGATCCTCCGCCAACGATGATGAAATCGAAAACGTCAACCACCTATGGCCACAACCTAGTGGAAAGGCCGATCGCCGATGACCGTGACACGGTGCATCTTGCGATGTCCTGTAAAGTCGGAGGACGCCAGATGCATGGTGCACCGGTTGTCCCATATCGCCAGATCACGGGGCTTCCAGGAACGGCGCACCTGGTAGTTGGGGTGCTCCGCAAACTCGCACAGCATTCTCAGGATGTGGTCGCTCTCGACTCCACTGAGAC
>JAJEBJ010000253.1 GCA_022822575.1 Alphaproteobacteria bacterium
GTCTCCTGCGGCCAGGAAATCAACGGCTCCATGGCCGACTACATGGACTATGCGCTGGACATGGACTCGACAAGGGTCATCGCACTCTTCATCGAGGAAGCACGAGACCCCCCGGCCTTCACGGCGGCCCTGGAGAAGGCGCGCATGAAGAACATCCCGGTGGTGGCCATGAAGGTCGGCCGGACCCGGCTCGCCGCCGAATTCGCCCGAGTCCATTCCGATGCCGATACCGGCAACGACGCGGCCTACCAGGCCGTCTTCGATCACTATGGCGTGATGCGTGCCGTCAGCATGGACGAAATGGCAAATCTTCTCGCCCTCCTCTCCCACCAACGCCAGCTCGCCCCCGGCGGGATCGGGGTCGTTCTCGATTCGGGTGGCGAAAGGGAGATGTTCACCGACCTTGCGGATGACACCGGCGTTCCCCTGGCCGTCATCACGGACGAGACGGTGGCACGTATCCGCCCTCACCTCCACCACGCCCTGGAGCCCGTCAATCCCCTCGATGCCTGGGGCACCGCCCAAAACTACGAGGATGACTTCGAGGCCTACTTTCTCGCCATGGCACACGACCCCGGTGTCGCCATGGTCACCTTCTGTGGTGATTTCCAGTGGAACCCCAGTGTTGAGCGCGGTTATGCGAAGGCACTCGTCGCGGCATCCGGGGGAACCGGCAAGCCCGTTTCGGCCATCCTCAACACACCGATGTCGGGCCTGATGACGGCCGGCCGGGATATGAGCAGACACGGCATTATTGTTCTCTGCGGCACCAGGGAGTCACTCCTCGCCATCCGGCACGCGCTTGTCTGGCGGAACCGCACGCTCCCACCGCCACCGGTGGCCGCCCCCTGCCACCCTGCCATCAACGAGGATTTCCCCGCCGCGCTTGGCCTTTCTCGATTCCCGGGAGAGGATCGCGGGAGCATGATGCCGACAATCCTCCTGACCATCGACCCTGCCTTCGGTCCCCTTGTGGGTCTGCGCCACGGTGGATCGGATCAGGAAGCGTGGGCGATGCCGGGAATCGATCCCGGGACAGCCGGCACACTCATCGACCGGCTCTACGGGACATGGTTTCCGGGCACGGCTGCCTTCCGCCTGGAACTTGCAGGTCTTGTGTCCATGTTTTCGGCCATCGCCCCGGACCTTGCAGACACGGTGACATTGCTTGAACTCGGTCCGATTCTCGAAGACGAGCACGGCATGGCCTGCGCCGGATTCACGTGGCAGAACGCCAGGACGTGAGCGACTTCCGGCAAACCGTCATCGAGGGCCTCGCCTCCTCTTCGAGGTGCAGGCACCTCACCGCCGGTCTTCTGGCGCGGACTGCCGACTGGGCCGTGGCACGTCACGCAAAGCCGGGGCCGGCTCTCAAGGCGGCCAAGCGCAAGCTCCATCAGGTGTTCGGCGCCTATGCCGTGAAGCTCGATTCTCTGGAACACCACCTCGATGCTCTCGAGGCGGGTGACGAGACACACGCCGTGTGCCGGCGCATCCTGAGACTTCACCACTCCACCGCCGAACGTCTTTCCTTCGTGGAGTCATTCCACGCAACCATCTGGAATCACTGCGGCACACCGCGTCACATCCTCGATCTGGCTGCCGGACTCAACGCGTTCTCCCTGCCGTTTTCAGGCCTTGACCCTGCGGTTTGCTACACGGCAATCGAGATTGACCGGCGCATGGTCGACGCCGTCAGTCGTTTCCTGGCCGTCACACATCGGCCTGGTGGATGTCTCTGGCACGATGTTCTCGACGGGATTCCGCCGGCCAACGCGGATGTTGCCCTGGTGCTGAAGACCCTGCCCTGTCTGGAACGCCAGAAACCCGGGGCTGCCGTCGATCTCATGCATCGTCTCGAGGACATCCCCGACATCGTCGTGAGTTATCCTGTGCGATCACTCGGTGGTGTCAGGAAGAACATGCCACAGACCTATCGCGCCCAGGCGCAGGCTTTGGCGGCCGCTTCCGGCAGGGACATCACTTTCCTCGATCTCAACCAGGAGATCGTTGCCGTGCTGTCACATCACTGAACCCTTGAAGCCTGCCAGTCGTCCCCCATAATGCTCATCGGGTTGCATGAAGGATCCAAGACATGAAACATCTCCTGGCTATCCTGGCGCTTTCCGTTCCCATGATCGCCCATGCGGACCTTGTGGGCGATCCCATGGTCTTGGACGGTGACACCATGAGTTTCGGTGAGAAGAAGGTCGATCTCTTCGGTGTGCATGCGCCGACCATCACGCAAACCTGTGGTGAGAGCGGCAGTGTCTGGTCATGCGGCTGGGAAGCAGTTCTCCATCTCGAAGAGCTGGTCAGGGCCGGCGATGTCGTCTGTGTCGAGGTCTCTGACACCGATTCGCCAACGCCTCTGGCCCGCTGCACTGTTGACGGCGTCGATCTTGCCGGACAGATGATCGATGCCGGTCTGGCTGTGCGCGACGAGACCCTGGGCGAAGACTATGCCGAGCGCGAACTGGCGGCCGCTACAGAAAAACGGGGCATCTGGGCGGGTCCCTTCATCGATCCCGTGACGTGGGCCGAAAGCAGCGCGTGTGCCTGCAGCGCCCGCAAGAAGGCAGTGGCTGAGACCGCCGCCCTGCTCAAGGCCGAGCAAATCGAGGAATAGCGCGGAACAACAGGAGAGTTGTTTTTCCCTGTTGTCAGACACGTTCAATAAGCGCCGACACACCCTGTCCGACGCCGATGCACATGGTGACGAGCGCGCGCCTGGCGCCCTGGCGACGCATTTCGTAGA
>JAJEBJ010000232.1 GCA_022822575.1 Alphaproteobacteria bacterium
ATGTGGAGAGTGCCGCCGAGCGCCACGTTGAGTTCCTGGATACCGCGGCAGACAGCCAGCAGTGGAACCCCGCGCTCGATGATGCGACGGATGAGCGGCAGTGCCAGCGTGTCGCGCTGTGTGTCCAGCATGGTGAATTCCCTCGGTTCCCCGTCACCATAGAGGCGCGGGTGAACATCGCTCGGACTGCCGGGAAGGAAGATGCCGTCGACCCGGTCGAGCAGGTCGTCGATGGCGTAGAGGCGTTCCAGGGGCTCGAGGTCGCCGCCCCTGCCGAAGCAGGGGATCAGCATTGGTATCGCACCGGCGCCGTGGGCGACGGCATCGATGTACTTCTCACCCACTGCATGAAACGGGTGGATGTCGATCGTGCGCACGTCACAGGGAATGCCGATGACGGGCAGGGGGCTCTTGTCCACCATGGAGGGTCACCTTGCTGCATCGCATACGATACCACCCTATCAGGGGATCATGGCCGCCGGAACCGGATCGGGCGTGTCACGGAGCCGGTGCGACGTCACGGACGAGTCCGGGGTAGTGACGCATGAGGGCGAGGGCCCGGACGGCGAACAGGAGAGCGAGGCCAAGCCACAGGCCGTCGTTGCCGAACCCGGCGTGGAGCAGGTAGATCGCCGGCAGGTAGATGAGGACTGCCAGGATCATCGCGTTCCTGATATCGCGGCCCCGGGCGGCACCCGTGAAGATGCCGTCGAGCTGGAAGGACCACACTCCGATGACGGGCATGAGGATCGCATAGTGCACATGGGCGAGGGCCTCGGCCCTCACCTCGGGAATGTCGGTGAAAAGGAGGACCAGGAGATCTCCACCAAGGGCATATCCGAGGCAGACCACCACCGCCGTGAGTCCCGACCAAAGGAATGTCACCCTCACGGCCTCTCCCAGCATCCGGGGATCCCTGCGGCCGCAGGCTTCGCCGACGATGGCTTCGCAGGCGTTGGCGAAACCGTCCAGGGCAAAGGCGGCGAAGGTGAGGAACATCATGAGAATCTCGTTGGCCGCAAGGGTGGTGTCGCTGATCCGCGCCGAAAGGCTGATGAAGACGCCAAACGCGACGTTGAGAAGGAGTGTGCGGATCAGGAGGTCGCGGTTGAGCGCCAGAAGCGGACGATAGGGTTTCAGAATCCGGGCGGTGCCAAGTGGCCAGGGTTTCCGCCCCTCCGGCAGGGCGCGAACGAGCACCACGAGACCGGTTGCAAGACCCGCGACCTCGGCAATGGCAGTAGCGGCAGCCAGGCCTTCCACTCCCCAGCCGAGGACGGGAACGAAGAGGATGTCGAGAGCCACGTTGAGGGTTACGATGACGGCCTGCACGACCAGCGCCAGACCCGTTCTCTGGAGCCCGATCAGTGCACCCGCGATGATGAAGTTGCCCATCACGGCGGGCGCCGCCCAGATCCGCACATCGAAGTAGAGTGCCGCCTGGTGCGACACCAGGGGTCCGGCCTCGACAAGGTCCAGCGCCAGCCAGCGCAACGGGCTCTGGAGGAGAATGAGGGCGAGGGCGATCACGAGAGCGATCACGGCGGCCCGGATGACGATTGCCTTGAGTTCCTCCAGATCGCCGCGCCCGAAGGCCTGGGCGATATAGCCGGTGGTCGACAGGCGCAGGAATCCGAATGTCCAGAAGGTAAAGCTGAAGATGAGAGCGGCCACACCCACGCCACCGAGATACTCCGGTCCCGGCAGGTGTCCGGCCAGGGCGGTGTCGACCATGCCAACGATGGGCAAGGCCAGATTGGACACCATGATGGGTACGGCGGTCTTCCAGATGCGCCGGTGCCATCCCGGCCGCATCGCCCCGCCGGAAAGCGTCGTCAATGCACCGTCGCCTGCGCCGGGTCGCCCGCTTCAATGGTGCGGATCAGGTGAGTCCGCAGATTGTCGAGGCCCGCCTCGGAGGTGATCTTGCCGCCATCGCGGTCACACAGGTAGAAGGCGTCGACCGCCCGCTCTCCGAACGTGGCGACGCGTGCCGTGACAATCGAAAGGTGGAGTTCAGCCACGGCGTGGGCGAGGTCCGAGAGCAGGCCCCGCCGGTCGCGCGCCGTGATTTCGACAAACGTGTGGCGGGTCGAGACCCTGTTGTCCACCAGAACACGCGGCAGGACCGCAAGGACCGGACCGTTGTGCCAACCCTTCCGACGGCGGTTGATTTCGTTTGCGAGATCGAGGTCCCCGGTAAGCGTACGCCGGATGGTGTCACGCAGGCGGTCCAGGCGCCTCCTGTCCCTGAATGCCGACTGGTGTTCATCCTGCACCCGGAAGGCATCAAGCGCCATGCCGTCGAGGGTGGTGAAAATCCGGGCATCGACGATGCTGGCGCCGGCCACCGCGATGGCTCCGGCGATCTCCGCGAACAACCCGGGGCGGTCCGCTGCGAAGACAGTCACCTCCGTGATATCCCGGGCATCGTCAATCTCGGTCGCCACGGTTACCTCACCGTTGGGGCCGGGGCGCATCAGTTCGGCATGACGTACGTGCGCGGCACTGTCGAAGGCAAGCCAGTAGGGCGTGACGAGACGGGCGAAATGACTGTCGATCATGGCGGGTGGCCAGTCGTCCAGCGCCTCCCTGAGACGATCCATGCGAGCCTCGACCCGAGCCTGTTTGGCGATGGCGGCACCATGACCGCCGGAGATCACCTCCTCGGCCCGGTAGT
>JAJEBJ010000009.1 GCA_022822575.1 Alphaproteobacteria bacterium
TTCCTGTTTGGCTTGAGGGAATCGACCCGTCGTTGCGTGAGGCTGCTTTTCGGCATAGCATTCTCTCCGGTTCCTGTTGCACCGAGGGAAGTGGAATCGGCGTGAACCCGCTTTCCCGGCGAAAAGTCCTTGAGAGAGAACGTGTTTTGATTCAGTGTCTTACTGGTTCGTTCAGCACCACGGGTGCGTCCTGGGTGTGGGTCGGGTCCGAAGACTTGATCGCGGCCATGCGGACATTCGATACCGTCGAAAACCGTGGCTACCTTCTGATCTCGGACGTGCAATAGGAACCGCGGGAGAACCTGCCTCGTCCGCCATCGCCGATAGAGGCAGGCCGCCGGGAAGGCCCCTGACTGTCGAGAAATCTGCAATCCTGCGTTCACGGTTGTCGCAGGCGCCCGGTACGAAGGAGAACAGGCGCCGTTCGACAGGGTTCTCACCACCGCGGGACCCTGTCGCATCCGTGACGACCCGCTGCGCAAGGGGCCATCTCCGGTCCTCGGTGACACGCAGTTCGTTGGGGCGCTACATACAGACATGGCCTCGGCTCAAGCATCAGCGTTCGCGCACCTACGGCGGGTCGGCAGGACTCGTATCCTCTTCGTGCAGGCCGTCCTCGCCCCTCCCCCGCCTCGGGCCGCACCCGTGATGCGAAGCCGTTTCTTGACATCGCCGTCCGGCGTTGCCTGCGCGATCCCCGTTGCTACCGCCGGACCCAACGGCCGCCGCCTGTCCGGCAGACCCGGGACGCCATGACGCCCGTCGCTCAGCCTTCGCTCCTGTTCCGCCTCTTCCTCCTGATGATGGTCGCGATCCCGGCGTCCATTTTCCTCGTCTTTCTGCGCATCGGTACCGAGGGAGGGGTTCCCTTCCTCGGCTTCGTGTTCTGGCAATGCCTTGCAGGCGCGGCCATGGCCGGAATCGCCCTGCTGGCGAGGCGACAGTCCGTGCCGCTGACCGCGCCCCACCTGCGCTACTACGCGGTGTCGGCGCTTTTCGGGCTCGTGATCCCCTATGTCGCCATGACCCTGGCCTCGCCTCACCTGCCTGTCGGCGTCATGAGTCTCGCCATGGCGATCGAGCCGGCCCTCACCTACCTCGTCGCGCTCGTGCTGCTGATCGAGAGATACCGCTGGATTCGCTTCGTCGGACTGCTGATCGGCGTGGCGGGCCTGATGCTCACGGTGTTGCCGGACACCAGTCTGCCATCCCGTGCCATGGTTCCCTGGGTCGCGGTCGCACTTGTCGTACCCGTCGGCTGGGCACTCTGGGCCAACTGGATGGCCCGTGACTGGCCGCCCGAGACGGCTTCGCTGGCGATCTCGTTTGCCATGATGGCCGGGGGCGCGGCGATGCTGCTGGTACCGGTCGTCTGGCTGGACCAGCTCTGGTGGTTCGATGCCGAACGCATGCATCTCTGGTGGCTCGTTCCGCTCTTCGGCGCCCTGAACGTCTGGCTCTGGCTCGCGTCGTTCGAAACCATCCGCGTCGCGGGGCCCGTCTTCTACGCCACCTGGACTTTTGCCGCCACGCCGATGATCATCGGCGCCGGCATCGTCACCTTTGGCGAGCAGCACAGCGCGTGGATCTGGACGGCCTTCGCCCTGCTCCTCCTGAGCCTCGCCCTCGTCAATGTCAGGAACGGTCAGACGCCATCGACGGCGCGCACGTTCAGGAGTTGACGTCCTGGATGCGGCGGTAGCATGACGCGTGCACCGGCACGTCGCGGCGCGTGGCGGCGAGATCAGGCCGCTGTTCGAGATCAGCGGCCTGGGACTATCCGGATGCGGGGTGGCCCCAGGTGTCGCTCAGCCTGTAGCCCTCGGGCCAGGGGTCGTCGGGGTCGAGAAGGTGCTGGTGGATTCCGGTGATCCAGGCCCGTCCGGTGACTTCCGGGATGATGGCGGGGATCGACCCTAGGTGCGCGGTGCGGACGATCCTGCCCTCGAATTGCGAACCTATGATCGAGCGGGCACGGAAGGTATCACCGGCCTTCATGGTGCCCCGGGCGTGGAGAAGGGCCATGCGGGCGGAGACGGCGGTGCCGGTGGGCGACCGATCGATCTTGCCAGGCCTGATGGCGACGGCCTGCCGCGATTCGAGGACACCATCGACCCTGTCGAGAGGTCCGGCGAGGAGGCAGAACGAGAGCCGGTTCCTCTCCCTCAGCTGCGGATGACGAAAGCCGATTTGGCCGTTGGCGGCTTCGAGTATCCGCATGCCGCAGCTGGCGAGGCGCCCCGCTTCGGATTCGGCGATGGACAATCCAAGCTCGGCGGCATCGACGATGACGAAACTGTCGCCGCCGAAGGCGGTATCCACGGACAGGCAACCGATGCCTTGGACCTCCAGTTGGACGTCCCTTCCTAACGCGAACGAAGGCAGGTTCTCGAGAGTGATGGAATGCGCCTTGCCTTCGCGGCAAACGGCGCGGATTCGCACAAGTCCGCCTGGCGCCTCGAGAGTGAAGGTCGTCTCCGGCTCCTGCATCGCGATGATGCCCGTCTCGAGGAGGACCGTTGCCACACAGATGGTGTTCGATCCCGACATCGGCGGCATGTCTTCGGGTTCCATGATGACAAAACCCATGCGCGCATCGGGATGTTTCGCCGGCACCAGGAGATTGACGTGACGGAACACGCCGCCCCGGGGTTCGTTGAGAAGGAAATGCCAGAGCCTGCGATCGCGGGCGAGGAACCCTGCCTGCTCACGCAGCGTATCACCGGGAAGCGGCTCGACACCGCCGACGATGACATCTCCGACCTCGCCTTCGGCATGCGCCGAAACGACGTGGATGGTCCGTGTGCTCCGCATCGG
>JAJEBJ010000303.1 GCA_022822575.1 Alphaproteobacteria bacterium
CCTACCGGACACGGTCGGGACGGCAATTGGTGGTTATCGCCACAGGCCGTGGCGCGGATGCGGCGCTCGTCGCCTTTGCACGACCTGGGCAGTAAGACTACGCGCGCGGATGTGATCTCTTCAGCAGTTTGAGGACCGCTCGCCACAATGTTGCACGTGGCGGTAGCGGATGCCATGCCTCACGATGAGGCTGCCTTTGTGCAGGTATGGGGCATGCCACATGACGTCCGACTGCCTTTTCCTCCCCATCTCAAGTTGTCCCAACGGAAAGTTCGCCGCACAGGGCCCACTCGCCCACTCGGACAATCCCAATCCTTGGCGCGGTTATCGCCCCAGCATTGAATCAGGTGCTGCCCTCGACCTGGATCGTAACGATATCCACACCGTGGAACTTCTGGTGACGCACAGTAGCGGCATGGTGTCTCAACAGCCGGAGCGAAAGCTGATCGAATGTTGGTACAGGGGCCTCGTCGGCCAGATACGCCAATTGGTCCTCGACGTTCTCCTGTCGCGTCGTGGCGACAAACTCCAATACCACCATCATTCCTTGTGGCCGTGCCTCGATGATTAGGCGCGGATGCTTCGAACCTTCGGCATGGTTCTCCTGCAGATGCAGGCTGGCGAGCGCTTCTTCGCCGGCGGCGCGCAATCTCAGCGTGGAGGTCTCGTTCCATTCGAGCCTGGTTGCCACTCGGTTAAGGAACGCATCGAGTGCGGGGAGCGAGGCCATGTCCAGCGTGATCTCGAGGCGCGAGCGGTGACGGTTGATTGAATCAAGCAGGAGTGTCATTCCGATGGCAACCGCAGCTCCGATTGTGACCCCATCATCCAGCAGTCCGCCCATCTCGTTGCCGAAGAGGTCCCGCATGGTGGAGTGATTGTGAAGTCCCAAGCCCAAGGCGCTGGCGAGTGCGACCACCAGTACGCGCCTGGGACCGAGGCCGTCGCGCAGGATCGTCTGCCAGCCGCTGACGAAGAGCATTCCCATGGCGAGCATCAGGTAGGCGCCCAACACGGGTCCGGGGATCGTCAGCAGGACGGCGGCCAGTTTCGAGAAGAGGGCCAGCAACACCATGACGAGCGCCACACCAACCCCGACTTTGCGTGCAGCTACGCCGGTGAGGTTGATTAGCGAGAGGCTGAATGAGGAATAGGCCATCGGGGGCAGCGTCCCCGCGAGGCCGGCGAACAGCGTGCCAATACCGTTGACGCTGACCATGCCCTGTATCTGGCGGAAATCGACCGCTCGCGGCCGTCGCCTGGATCCCTGTTGGATTGCAACGCCGTCGCTGATGGTTTTGATCCCGATCACGAGCGTGAGAATCGCGAACGAAGGCAGGTGCGCCCAGAACTCCCTGCCGAACGTGAGATCGAGGCCCAACGCTGGCAGCTCGGGGATGCCGAACCAACGGGCGCTGGCGATTTGGTCCCCATTGATCAGACCGAATGCCGCGGCAACAGCGCATCCGGCCAGGATGCCGATGAACGGTCCGGCCAGACGCCAGGGCCCGTTGGCCCACAGGGTTACGATCACCAAGACCAGGAGCGTCATGCCCGCAATTGCCGGGCCGGCGACCGGGGGCGCTTCCGCTGGCAAGTCCTGAACGCTGTCGAACGCGATGGGCAGCACGCTGACGGCGATCAGCATGGTTACTGTCCCTGTGACGACCGGCGTAAAGATGCGGCGCAGCGTTGGCAACCATCGGGCGAGCGCAACCTGGATCACGCAGCAGACGACCACCAGGCTCGCGAACGTTGACGGCCCAGCCGAGGTGACGGTTGCCACCATGATCCCGATGAAGAGCGCCGCGGGACAGGTGAGCACAATATGGCCTGCGCCGAACCGCCAGAACTGGAATGCTTGCAATGCTGTGATCGCCGCGCTGATCAGCAGTGCGGCAAAGACGCTCCAGGTCAGATAGGTGTCATCGAGCCCGGAAGAACGGACCGCGATGGCCACGTTCAGCACCGTCGGCGCAAGCACGAGTGCGGCGCCCTGGAATCCGACAACCAACGCGGTTGATGGAGGACAGGCCTCCTCGGGTTCAAGTCGGATGGGCAGGTCGTTGTTTCCGGCAGTCAATCTCCTGACCCCTCTCTTGCAGCCACAGAGCCTGACGATGCTTGTCCGCGGTCACCCTCACGGGCTTGGTGATGCTTCCGGACGAAATGCCGCCTTGCTTTATGACTCTATCAGCCTCGCCTTGTGCAATGAAGACAGGCGCGGAGGCCCGACTGGTGACCTTCTTCGCCACTGGGCCTGGTGTTGGTGACGGTGTACCGCATCCATCGCGACCGCATCCGGATCGAATTCATTTTCCGCCATGATTTCCTTCTTCTGTACGAACCCGCATCGCCGCATATGCGGGTTGGATGGATCGAGGCCAACGTCATGCAACTTCAACGTCGGTCAGTGCGAAGTCCTGGCCCTTGAACAGGAGGGGCTCCCGCGTGGCCTGGGCCAACGCATAGACGAAGCAGTCGCCGAAGTTCAGCCCGGCCGGGTGGTTGCCCTTGCCAAATCGCCGCCAAGCCCTGCGAGCGGCCTGCGCCTGCTCAGGAGTGACCGGTTCCAACTCGATCTCCGCCTCTTCCAGGAATGCATCCAGCTCATATCCGGCTGTGGCACCGCCGCGACTCTCGAGAACAATGGTTGCTTCCACCAGCGTAGCGGCCGACATGCGGCAAGACGATGCCATCGTGATGGCTTGGGCATAGTGTTCCGCGTCCGGCTCGCCGAATAGGATTGCCAGGATTGCCGACGTGTCGACAATCATCGGGGCAGCCCGCGCTCGTCATGCAGGAAATCGCCGTGTTCGACAGCAGAGGGACCATCGCCCAGCATGTTTGCACATCGCCTTCCGATGGTAAGAAGCCTCTGTACGCGGGTCTCGGTGCCTTCCTCCCTCCGCGTGCGCTCCAGGCGCTCCCGAAGGGCTACCGTGATAGCCCCGGTCATGGTCTCACCGGTCAGATGCGCCAACTCTCTAGCCAACCGACACGTCTCCTCATTCTTGATGCTGAGACCCATTGCCTTTATTCCATACAGATAGATTTACAGTCTATAAATCTATCATAGGCTGCATCGCTCCCTTTCAAGTCAGGACGATTGCATCTAAACACTGAGCCGATCAGCCGGCCCGGATAGTCCTTGTGCCAGGTCGCTGCCGGCCGCTTGTTGGCAATGCCTGTCTTGGGAATTGATCCTGCCGCCGCCGCAACCGTGTTGCAAGTCAATCCTCACCAGCCACGGGTGCGCGGTTGGGCTGTCAGGGAATCTGGTTCCGGAGCACGGCGTTGAAGATGAGGAGCAACTTGCGCAAGGCGGTGATGAGTGCCATCTTCCGGGGTTTGTACCGTCGGCGCAAACGGATATGGAAATCGCGGCTGGCGCGTTCTCGCCCTACCGTCGAGGTACATGCCGGGCAGGTCTGGAAACGTGTGTGTCGCCATCGGGGCTCGCGAGCTGTCGCTCCAGCGTGGTGAAGGCCTCAATCAACTCGAGAGCTTCGAATATGCGATTGCGCCTGCCGACGGTGACTTGTGCCAGCACCCCCGCCTCCATGAGTTGATTTACTGCTTGGCTTGTTGCCTGGAACGACCGTCCAATTAACTGCGCAGCGGTGGAGGTTGTGAGCACCGGCGTCGCCGGGAGCGCCCCGATGAGCAGGCGAGTCGCAGAGTCGCGACGGACGTGTCCTGTCCGTTCATGCCAGGACTTCTGCAAGGCGCGGACCTGTTCCTCAAAGCGGCTGGCGTCAGCGACCGCCCGGTGGCACGCCGACGCGAAGAGCGCGATCCACCGGTTGACTCCGGCGTGGGCCTCGTCGGAGTCCGAGGGGCCGACATAGCGGGTCGCGGTCAGGCCGACAACATAGTCCCGCGACCACGTGGCAAGGACCAGGGAGATCGGTGGCAGAAGGCGCAGTCCGAGCCCCCGGCGGCGCATGATCAAGTGAAACAGCACTCGTCCGGTGCGCCCGTTGCCGTCCACGAACGGATGGATGGTTTCGAATTGCG
>JAJEBJ010000174.1 GCA_022822575.1 Alphaproteobacteria bacterium
ATCATACTGATGCCGCAGAAGGCCGGCACATGACGATTGCCCGATCAGGCATGAGCTGGCCTTTCGTTGCGTGAGAGTGACTTGCCGGAATTCGATGGCCTCGCTGTTTCCCGCTGCCCTCTCTTGTATCCCGAAACGCGCTTGATTGACGGCCGTGAACACGGTCGAGACGAGCAATGACGACATCCGGCACGGCCTAACTCCCGACATCGTGGACACCGTGGTCGGCGAAGCTGTTCTTGATGAGCGCTTCAAGATGGCTGTAGCCGCTGCCAAGCTGACACTCGATCACCACCATGCGCTTGTAGAAGTGTCCGACCGGCAATTCCCGGGTAATACCCATACCGCCGTGCAGCTGAATGGCTTCCTCAGCATTGATCTTGCCGTACTCACCGATGAGGTACTTGGTGGCTGCAGCGACCCGGGTCGTTTCGGCGCTCAACGGTTCGCGGGCGACATTGCTTGCAAGCAGATAAGCCATGGATCGCGTGAACTCCGAGCGCATGAACATATCGACGGCCCTATGCTGCAGCGCCTGGAAATCCCCGATAGGCCCATCAAACTGCCTGCGGGTCTTGAGGTATTCGACCGTCATATCCACCAATGCCTGCATTGCGCCGGCGACTTCGGCCGCCAGGGCGGCGATGCCCAACGTCTTTATCAAGCGAATTGCCTGGTGCGCGTCGGCGATGACTGCGTCCCCCGGGAGACTGACATCGCTCAGATCGATATCGGCCACGGCCGCATCGTCAATCGAGATCATGCTCGATACGCTGATTCCCTGGGTGACAGCCGGTACGACAAACACGGCTTGTTCATCGTCCAGCAGTGCGCTGACCAGAAAGTGTGTTGCCGTACCGCCAAAGGGCACGACCGTCTTTCGACCGGAAAGGCGATATCCATCGGCGGTCCTCCTGGCAGACACGACCGAGTTCTCCGCGATGGCAGGCGCCAGCTGGGCCCGGCCCTCAAGCAATGGCGGCAGCAGTGCTTCCCGTTGGTCAGGGGACCCGAAGTGAACCAGCACCTGCGTCGACACCAATGCCGACAAGCCAAACGGCGACACCACGAGGTTCCGGCCCATCTCTTCCAACACAACGGCGGCCTCGACAGCACCGCCGCCGATGCCGCCGTGCTCCTCGGGAACGCAGATGGAAAACCAACCCAATTCCCCGAACTGCCGCCATAGGTCTTCCGAATAGCCCTTCGATTGTACCTGCTTGATACGCTCGAGCAGAGGCGCATCCTGAAACAGTCTTTCAGCACTTTCACGCAACATCATCTGAACAGGATCGAATGTGAAATCCATGATCAGAGTCCCAGCACGGCCTTGGCAATGATGTTTTTCTGAATTTCGTTCGACCCGGCATAGATCGATGTCTTTCGGAAATTGAAGCGCGCGTCAGCCGCATAACACGACAATCGGGGGACTTCCTCGTTCCCATCAGGACGCTTGACGACCGCCTCATCTCCCAACACTCGATGGGCAATCTCGAGTATGCGTTGCTGTATTTCGGTTCCCCGTATCTTCAGGAGCGAAGCTTCCGCCCCCAGTTCCTCGACACCATCTTCACCAAACAACATTCGCGCCTCGGTTGCTTCCAGAGCCATCAGCTCCGCTTCTGCACGAACCAAATCGGCCAAAAGCAGGGTGTGTGCAATTGAACGGGACTTCTCGGGGAACTCTGAATGGATGTGCTGCTTCAGTCGTTCAAGTGTCGACAGCGAGCGGGAGACTTCAGCGGTACCGAAACGTTCCAGTGTCAGCAAGTACTTGGCCACACTCCAGCCCTGATGCTCCTCTCCCAGCCGATTGGCGGTCGGCACTCGCACGTCGTCGAAATACACCTGATTGACATTGTGACGATGACCAAAGGTCACGATGGGCTCGACCGTGACACCCGGAGACCTCATATCCAGCAAAAGGAAGGTAATGCCGTGCTGTTTCCTGCCCGAGTCGTCGGTCCGGAAAATGCCAAACATCCAGTCAGAAGTATGGCCATCCGACGTCCACATCTTCGAACCGTTCAGGATGTAGTCGGCACCGTCGACATCAGCGCGGCACTTCAGTGAAGCCAAATCCGAGCCGGCATTGGGTTCCGAGAAGCCCTGGCACCAACGTTGTTCGCCGTTCAGCATTTTCGGCAGGAACTCAGACTTCTGTTCACTGGTGCCGTACTGCAGAAGGGTGGGACCAATCATCATCATCGCGGAGTCCGGTCGCGGCGCGCCGTTCAGGGCCATCTCTCGTTCAAAAGCGTAGTGCAGTTCGTCGCTCCATCCCGTACCGCCGTGCTCTGCAGGAAATCGCGGCGCAGCCCATCCTTTCTCCGCAAGATTTCGCTGCCATTCATCCATCAGCCTGCGGGGTGGATGGTCGTTCTCCATGAACCCAATTCTGCGTAATTCTGGCGGTAATTTTTCCGAGCAGAACGCACGGACCCGCTCGCGCAAATCCACCGCTTCGGGCGAGAAAGTAAAGTCGATCACGGGTTCTCTCCGGGAGTTTCCTGCTCCGGGCAGGCTAGCACAGCCACCGCATCGACAGCGTATGCCCCTTCGCCTTCGGCGCAAACGACGAGCGGGTTGATTTCGATATCGTGGAAGCGCCTGGAGTTGGACACGACGCTCTGGAGTGCCATAACCGCATCAACCAATGCATCTACATCGCCTTTGGGCTTGCCGCGAAAGCCATCAATCAAAGGGAAAGAACGCAGCGATCGAACGGCGTCCAGCACGTCCTCTCGGGTAAACGGGAACAACAGAATTCGCCTGTCATGAAGTAGCTCGGTCAAGACGCCGCCTGATCCCAGGAGGAGATGTGGACCGCAGATGCTGTCATGCGTGATACCCAGAATGAACTCGCCAACGGCATGGGCTACCATGCGTTCCACAAGAACCGCTTCCCCCATGGGCAGGAGATCCGCGGCTGCACTGCGGATCATCGAGGACCCCTGAAGACGCAACCGCACCGCATTCATCTCGGTCTTGTGCAGAATATCCCGGCCGATGGCCTTCATGGCGACATCACCACCCAGTTCCGAAGCCGCTTCCTCGGCGGCATCAACTGTACTCACGAGGCGGCCCTCGGGAACGCACATGCCAGCGGCGTCCAGGAAACGCTTTGCCTCCCATTCGTTCAGAACCTCACGGCCACCAGACAACGCGTCGTGGCCCTTGAGGGGCGACGCCACCGGTTTGTCAAACTGGCGCGAAACCTCTGCCGCCTTGGCAATCGCGGTGTACGCGTCGTCGAGGTCGGCAATTGTCAGCAACCCCAATTCACGC
Organism: Alphaproteobacteria bacterium; assembly: GCA_022822575.1. Classification (GTDB taxonomy): domain Bacteria; phylum Pseudomonadota; class Alphaproteobacteria; order SP197; family SP197; genus SP197. Next base: position 3,289 of record JAJEBJ010000174.1, read on the forward strand.
GCGCGGAGCGCGACGTACTCGGGAAGCCCTTCTGCCATCTGCGAAGCCATTATGCCCGGCTTTCCGCTTGCCTTGATGGCGCGGGCAAAGGCTTCAATGATGACCCACCATTCACTGTGGTCGACCACGCCTTCCTTCGGCAGGGTCACGAGAAGCATGACGACATCGGCCTTCGCCTCAGCCGTGGCCTCAAGTGTCGGCGCCAGACGGGCGCCGTTGGCCCAATCAAACGTGTGGATATCGAACGGGTTGGAGATGGTCACCAAGTCGGAAATCGTTGGACGAATGCGTTCAACATCCTCGGCCGTGAAGGACGGGAACTGAATTGGCGTGTCTACCGCCGCGTCAGCCATCAATGACGCCTCCCCGCCAGAGTAGGCGATGGCCGTTACATCCGTTCCTTTGAGTGGCCCAAACATGTCGAGCAACTTCGCGGTCTCCAGGAGTTCGGAAATGGATGAGACCACTACCGCCCCGGAACGCTCGGAAAAGGCCTTGAACACGTCATCCGAACCGGTCAGCGACGCCGTGTGGGTCATGACCAGCGCCCTACCCATGGGCGACTTGCCGGACTTGAGAATGACGACGGGCTTTCTGGCCTGTTTTGCCTTGCGCAAGGAACGGTCGAGGGAACCGATATCCGCAACGCCCTCCAGATGCAGCGCAATGACGCTGACCCGCTCGTCATCAACCAGGGCATCGATAAAGTCACCGACGTCGACGATCAGCTGATTGCCGACATTGATGATCATCGCCATAGGCAGTGCCCGTGTCTGCGAAGTCACGTTCAGTGCGATTGAGCCGCTCTGTGTCAGGAGAACTATGCCGCGTTCGACACTCTGGCCGCCGTCGAAGTCAGACCACAGGGCAACCCCATCAAGGTAGTTGATGAGACCGAGACAGTTCGGTCCGACCACCGGCATGGTTTCCGCGGCCTCGGTCAGTCTGACAGCATGGCTCTCGCCCAACGGACCGGTTTCAGAAAACCCGGCGGCGTGAACCACGGCGCCACCAACGCCAATCTCGGAGAGCTGCGCAACGATCTCGATCGCCGCATCCCGGTTCACGCCGACGAATGCGGCATCAGGCACCTCTGGCAGGGCATCAATTGACGGGTAGCACGTCGCGCCTTCCAACACTGTGCGACGAGGATGGACGGCGAAGATCTCGCCCATGAAACCATGCGCCCTCGAGGCATTGACGGCTCTCACCGCCGTCTCGCCACCCACAACAACGAGAGACTTCGGTCGTAGAAGCCTATCCAGACATCTCACGCCCATGTTCATCTGAAGTCGTTTCTGCCCTTCCACAGAGTCGACCTGAAACCGGCTTGTGTCACGTGACGTTTGATTGCGCAGAGGTAAGAAATGTTCATGCGCAGTACAAACTTCCCGGATGAGAGCAGACACAATGCTGACCGACAGGTACAAGTGCCCCCCTGCAATTCGGAACTATGGCGCCCCCCGGCTGCGCCAAACTCAATGCCGCACAAGCCAGCCGTGGTGCCTAGAGATAGTCGCAAGTACCGTCTTCGTGGATGACCGTTGGCGTCTCCCCGTGATAGGTGAACACGGGAAGAGGCCGGTTTTTGGGCACGTGACGGACGCCCGCTGTCCAGATAGCCAATGCCCGGGCCAGCATAAAGCGCGTGACATCTGCAATGGCATCGCTGGCCATTGCAAAATCTGCGGGTCGCCAAGCCACGGCTTCCAATTCCCCTGTTGAAGCAGGGCTTCCCTCCAACGATGCTCCGTCGGCGAGAAAGAAATACGCATCAAAACGAATGGGTGACGACTCCGGAGTGATGGCCCTGCCGACTACATCAAGGTCTTCCAAAGCGCGGAGGTTCAAACCAGTCTCTTCCTCAGTCTCGCGGATTGCCGTGCAAACGGTCGCAAGCGCATCCTGCGAAGAAACGTGGCGCGTGAGGGCCTTCTCCGTTCCACTGTGCATATGGGTAGAAGGCTGGCGCGCGTAGTCCTGTTCTTCGACGGCACCGCCCGGAAAAACAAGATAGCCAGGCATAAACCGCAAGTTCTGATTCCGCATGCCAATCAAGACCTCCGGCACTTCACCTTCCCCCCGAAAGAGTATGAGGCTCGTTGCCAGTCGTGGCTTGACGGGTGCGCTGGTGTCTTCCATTGGTGCAGTCATCCGATTGCAAACGGGGCATTACAGGTCAGGGTGGCAGTGGGGTCAAACTCGACCAACATCGCGCATCGGGACTGCGCCGGGGACTTCGACACGGACTTCGATGACAGGTCTCGTCTGCAGCCAGTTTCGGGAACACTCAATTGATACAACCAACTGGATTGGATGTGCAATTTGTGTGATTGGGGGTGTCCGTACTGGTTGAGTGTTCCCTCAACGAGTGCCCCATCGCCTTCATCGTTGAACGCGCGCCCAGCCAAGCCAGCAGAGACGTCGTACTGCTGGGTGGGGCCTGGCGCGAAGGGTCCGCAAGGAAACCATCGCCTCTTCCCGATCATGCCATCGAAGGCATCCGTACCGTGCTCTAGGAGGGTGTCGCCGTCAGCGATGTCGATGATCTCGCGATCGTCGAGCACCCTCTGGCCCATGGCTGTGCGCCTGCCGCTCCACCGTGAGAGCCGCCACGGCGGCAGCTGGCCCTGGCCGTTTCTCGATCCTGGTTGCAATGCTGACAGCCATTTTGCTTCGAGTACTTCTGCGATTCGTCCTTCGACATTTCCATCAGCCATGACACGACCCGAATGAGTCCTCATATCGGACTTTCCGAGTTTGAGCGCAACCTGATCATCACAGACAGTCTGCGCCTGTTGTCCTCGAATCAGAAAGAAGGAGACCAAACCCTGCTTCTCGAGCTGGACCATCTCATCCTCCTAGGCCAGCCGAGAACTCAATGAAACTGCGCGAGTTCGATCAATTCGCGTTTGAAGGGCACATCTCCGGTTGGTCTTGAGCCGAGTTCCCGTGCGAAGCGGTGACCTCCGTAGATCGCAGCAGCGATCGTACCAGGACCATAGCAATCTCCGATGCGAACCACCTGGTCGATGCCGGTCGCCGCGAGCGTCTCCGGGTCGGCCACGAGTTCGTGGTAGAGGCCATCGCATGGCTCGCGTGAGGTCACCATGACAACGCAGGCACACTCGTGCGTTGACGTTTCGCCGGTGTAGACACACGAAAGGTCCACCCTGCTGTCGTGAATTGCGGAGAGGTCGTGCAACGGAAGAATCTTGACCCCGCATTCGAGAAGCCGGCGCTGAATCTTGTCCTGCTCCAACGTGCTGACCGTCCAGGCCGATGCCAGGGCCTCCGGTGTCACCAGCGTCACGTCGTGACCAGCATGCCGCAGCTGCTCGGCAAGCGCACCTCCCATGTAGTAGTGGTCGTCGTCGTAGATCATGATCGGACCGCCGGGGACCGATCCGGCCAGGACGTCATCGGGTGTGAAGACGTTGGCGCCGTCGCTGCCCGGCAGCGGTCGGTCATGGCTTCGGCCCAATCCGTTGCGCCGCCAGCTGGATCCGGTGGCGATGGCGACCACCGAGCAATCCGAGTCACGGACTTCGGCAGCGGTAAGGCGACTGTCCAGGTAAACCGCGACGTTGGCCATGGCGGTGATCTGCGTCACGCGATAGTCACGCACCCGGCCCCATTCGGCAAGCCCCGGCAGCCGGCACTCGCGGGCCACGCGCCCACCCAGTTCGCGTGCTGCCTCGGCCAGGACGACGTCGTAACCGCGTTGCCCCAGGGCGCGGGTGGCCTCCAGGCCCGCCGGACCGGCGCCGACCACCAGCACTCGGTCGCCGCTGCCCTTCGGCGCGATGACTTCGGGATGCCAGCCCTTGCGCCATTCCTCGCCCATCGTCGGGTTTTGCGTGCAGCGTATGGGCACAGCGTACATTTCAGTGCTGAGGCAGATGTTGCAGCCGATGCACTCGCGAATATCGTCAAGACG
>JAJEBJ010000175.1 GCA_022822575.1 Alphaproteobacteria bacterium
CGGCGGTGCATTGCCTGGCTGTGGCGCAATGCCGGCGACCTTGGATTTGATCGCGAGCGTCTGTCGGTCATGGGACATTCCGCCGGCGGCCACCTGACGGCGATGATGATGGCGACAGACTGGCCGGCCCTTGACTCCGCCCTGCCGCATGACCTCGTACGGGCCGCCCTGCCGATTTCGGGAATTTTCGAACTCGAACCCCTGGTTCACACGTCGATCAATGCCGGACCAGGGATGGATGTCGCCGAGGCAAGGCGCGAGAGTCCCCTGTTCATGGAGATCTGCGGCAACGCGCCCCATCTCGTCATTGCCGGCGGCGCCGAAACCCCGGAATTCACCCGCCAGTCGGATGCCTACTGCGACAGGTTTCGCACCGAGCGGCGAACAATGGAACGCTACGACGTTCCTGGCGAAAACCACTTTGGCGAACTCGAACGCCTGGCGGAATCGACGAGCGAAGTGTTCTCCCGTTCACTGAAACTTGTCGATCGCTAGGGTGGAGACGTCCCTGCTTCCAGGCGCCTTTCTCAGACAGGCGCCGGCCCTCGATCCCGCCGACCGCGCAATCGTCGAACACCTCCAGGAGGACGGCCGGCGGTCCTTCGCGCGGATCGCCAGGGCCACAGGCCTCGCCGAGAAGACCGTGCGTAGCCGGATGAAGCACCTTCTCGATTCCGAAATCATCCAGATTGCCGCCGTAACCGACCCGCGCGCTCTTGGATACCATAGCTCCGCCCTCCTCGGTCTAGTCCTCGACCCTGCTGCTCCGGCCTCCGAGACGGCCAGAAAACTGCTGTCGGTCTCCGTCATCGACTACGTGGTGGTGGCCACGGGTCGCTATGGCCTCTTCGCCGAAGTCATCTGTCACGACCGCCGTGAACTGCAGGACGTGATCGAGAACCGGATCGGAGGGATCGAAGGCATTCGGACCATCGAGAGCTTCCCCTACCTTTCACTCCACTATCAGTTGGCAAACTTCGGAGCGGCACGGCGCAAGTCCCCACGGGAAGCAGGCGTGTTCCCGCACACCCTCACCAGAACGGACCGAGACATCGTCAAGGCACTCTCGGAAAACGGGCGCATGCCATTGCAGGCCGTGGCCGACAGGCTCGGCATCTCGGAATCCCAGGTCCGCAACAGGTTCAACGCCATGGCAGCGGACGGCGTTGTGAGTGTCATTGCCATCGTCAACCCGATGAGTCTGGGCTACGGAACCGTCGCCTGGACCGCCGTGCGTGTCGGCGGCGGCATTTCGGCACGCGACGTGGCCGACGGGCTCTCAGGCCTCTCCCATGTCACCTATGTGGCGATCTGTGCCGGGCGTTTCGATATCTTCTCGGAGGTCGCCTGCCGCGACGAGGCGGAGCTTCTGGCCATCATCGACCATGATATCCGGCCCCTGAAAGGCGTCATGTCGATCGAGATCTCGATCTACCAGCACCTGCACTACAAGCGGCTCACGCCCATCGCCGCCCCAACCTGAAGGCCTGGTCAGATTCCCGCCCCGTCATGCTGCTCGAGGTCGTCGGTGATCTCGTGCCACCTTGCCCTGGACCCGACATGGATATGAACGTCAGGCCTGATGTTGGGATCATCCTCGAGGATGCCGAGGGGTACGATGGCGACGGTGCGCTCGGTGTCGACATGAGGCATCTTTGATCCGCACAGGTCGCAAAAGACCTGGGTGTGGTATCTCGCACCTGGCACGCGGAAGCTCTTGAGGTGATCGACACCTTGCGTGAACTCCAGGTACCGGAGGTCGATCTGGGCATTCGAGGAATGGGCGGCAGCACGTCCCCGGCGACAGCGTCCGCAATGGCAGTTCCAGGCCGACGTGAAGGGACCGGTCGTCTGGAAGGCGACACTGCCGCACATGCACCAGCCACGCACGACTCCAAGTGGCGGCGGCGGAACCGGGTCTTCCTCGACCCTCGGATAGCCGGTCTCCGGGGGATAGTCGTCATGACGGGGCAGATCTCCCGTCACCTGGTGCCAGGGCGCACCATGGGGAACGAAGATGTTGCAATCCGAAGGTCTGCCGTCGTCATGGCAGCCCCCGGGGGCGATGGCGGGCTGGTCGTCCGTCTCGCCGCCATAGGGGACCACCGAACCGCACTCTCCGCAGAATTTCCGGACCAGCATATGGGACGAACGGTAGTCGACCGTCATGTCCTCGCCTCCGGTCACGCGGAGTTCCCCCTGGCGCATGAACCAGTAGGTTCCGAAAGGCGTTCCGTGGGCCTTGCGGCACAGCTTGCAGTGGCAATTGAAGGCCTGGAACGGTTCAGCCGCGAGTTCCCAGGTGACGCCGCCGCACAGGCATCGTCCGGCATTCATGTCGTCTTCCTCCGGCTCAGATGGTCCATGTTTCGCTGAAGGGCCTCAGTTCCACCTCGTTGCTCCATGCCGAAGGCGGCTGGAGATGCACCCACCAGTAGGTGTCTGCCACGCCATCGGGATCGGCCAGACCGGTCGGGTCATCATAGACGTCCCGCATGACGGGCACGTCGAGATCACAGTCGAGTCTCATGTGGACGACATGGACGCCGTCCCGTGCATGGGCCTTCGCAAGGCACTGCGCCAGGCCCCTCAAGGCGAACTTGCCGATGGCATAGAGTGGATGGGTGGCGGAACCACGAAAGGCCGCGGTGGCACTGGAAAACATGATGGTGCCGCTCCCCCTGGTGCGCATGGCGGGCAACACCGAGCGGGCTGCCGCGAAGGCGCCCATCACCTCCACATGGAAAACCTCCTCGAGCTGGGCGTAGGTCATGTCCAGCGGATCGCAACGCGTGAAGTCTCCCCGGGCGTTGTAGATGAGGACCTCGATGGCGCCCATCTCCTCTGCCACCTGCGCCATGGCCTCCTCAACGGTGACCGGACGGGTGGCGTCTGCGGCAAAGAACCGCACGTCCATGGTACCGTTGGCGGCCCGTGCATGCTCGAGGGCCACCGCGCTGCCTGAGCGTGTCCGCGACACCAGGGCGATGTCACAGCCGCCGGCGGCGAACCGCGCCGCAAGCGAGCGGCCAAGGCCCTCACCGGCTCCAACAATGGCACAGACTGGACGGTCGCTCATGATCTCGATCATGGCACAGGCGGTGGCGGCATGACATACCGGAGACGGGACCACTCCGTCCTTTGTTCGAGAGGCACTTCCTGCTGGTTCAAGAGCTTCGATCTGCCCTATTATTCGCATGATCCGAAGATCGCGCCGCGACCGGAATGTGACTGCCGGAGGACCCCTTGATGGTGATGGAGCTTCCAGTCTTTGACGCGGCGACGCCGGCGTCTGCTGTCGTGGCCGCCCTGCGCACCGCCGGTGCGGCGGTCGTGACCGACCTTCTCGACGAAGATGCCGTGGACCTTTGCGCGGCGGAAATGCGCTCCGAATTCGACCAGCGCGGGCGCCAGCAGGAGAGCGATTTCAACGGCTATCGCACCTTGCGCATCTCAAGCGTGCTGGGCTACGCGCCTGCCGCGGCCAGGATGGTAGGCCATCCACTTGTGCTGGAAGTGGCTGATGCTGTCCTTCTTCCGCATTGCTTTGCCTACCGAATTGGCAGCGCCACAGGAATCGAGATTCTCCCCGGCGAAGGCGACCAGGTTCTCCACCGCGACGACACGATCTATCCGATCAGCATTCCGGGCATGGAATTCCAGATCGGCGTGATGTGGGCAATCGACGATTTCACCGAGGAGAACGGCGCGACGCGTGTTGCCCTTGGAAGTCATCGCCTCACGGACCACGACGGCCCTGCCCTCTCGTGTGTCGTGCAGGCATCGATGCCCAGTGGATCCGCCCTCTTCTACATGGGTTCCCTGTGGCACGGTGGAGGGGCCAACCGATCGAACGGACCGCGCATGGGTCTCATCAACACCTATGCACTGGGCTGGCTCCGACAGGAGGTAAACCAGTACCTCGCCGTGCCGCCGGAGGTCGCGGCGCGCTACGACAAGACCATCCGCCGGCTTCTGGGCTACGCCAAGCACGGCGACATTCTCGGCTACGGTCACCGCATTGGCGCATCGCGCATCATGGGTGAGCCCGAGGGCAAACTGGATAACGGTCTCGACGTCTGGGTCTGGGACTGACAGGGCGCTTCGATTGTTCGCCGACAGCGATACGCAAGGGTGACGCCAGGGATTCGTGAGGGCCAGCCGGAACCTTCACGCCGGAACCGCCGGAGGCAGTTCGTCTTCAGAAGCCTCCTGCTTCAGGAGCATGATCGAGAATGTCCCGGGGATAGTACTCGGACTGATGCGACGCCGGCCGCGCGCCCCAACCGTATTCGATCATCCAGCCTGAAGGATTGCGGAAGTAGAAGGAGTACATCTCGTCGTTGGCGTGACGGCCGGGCTGCAGTTCGACCGGGATTGCGTTCTCTCGCACCAGTTCGTAGGTCAGGCCGACATCGTCCATGTTGTCAGCCTCCACCATGATGTGATTGACACGCTTGTCCCGGCTGCCCATGCCGAAGGCGATGGTGTGATCGCGCTCGTTGCAGTGCATGAAGGTTGGCGCACCATCGAAGGAGCCGTCTTCCGCGGGATACTCTGCGCCGCCACGCATGCCGAGCAGCGTGTAGAACCGCCACGCGGCCTCGACATCTCCCTGGTGCAGCACGCAGTGACCCAGACCTGCCGCACCGGTCCTGAAACGGCCGTGCATGGGCCTTCCCGGATGGAACGGCCGGTGACGGTGCACCTCGGGACCGTGGAAGATCTCGACCGGCACGCCTGAGGGATCCTCGAGCTTCATGACGGCCTGAACCCGGCGTTCGGCTGCCTCATCACGTGATCCAACGCGGACGGCAAGGCCTGCCTGCTCGAGCCTTGCAACCATGCACTCGAACTCGGAGCGGCCCGCAACGCGCAGCCCGAGATAGGCGAGGTCGTCGCTGCCGTCGGCGATCAGGCGGATGCGGTGGTGCCAGTAGTCCATGCGCAGGTAGCAGGTCCCGGCAGTTTCGCCCTCGACCAGTTCCAGGCCCACAACATCTGTCGCCATGTGGATCCAGGCATCGAGGTCGCTTACGCCCAGACCGAGATAACCGAGTTCCGTAACCTGAACCATGTGCACCTCCACACGTCGCCGCCGCATCTGAGCCGACCGACACTGTCCATGACGGCCCGGGGCCTGTCTGTCATGGACGCAGTTGCTTCATCTCTGATAGATCAATGCCCATTCCTGTCGCGAACGTGCCGCTTTGGAGTCTCTCATCATGCCTATAGTCGCGCCCACGTCCATTCGGCCTGCGCGCCATTACGTCGGTGGCCGTTTCGAGGATTCCGAGTCAGGCGCGACGCTTGGTGTCGTCAATCCGGCCACGGAAGCGATCACAGCCCGGGCAGCCCGTGGCGATGTCAGAGATGTCGAACGCGCCGTGCGCGCGGCGCGCGAGTCCTTCGAGGACGGAGCGTGGTCTCGAGGCCTGCCATCTTTCCGGCGCGAGGTTCTGTTCCGGGTGGCCGACCTGATCGAGAGACGCTCCGACGAGATCGTGACGGTCCAGGTCGCCGAGATGGGCGAACCGGTGGGGCCGCCCTCGGACGGTCCCGACTTCTACGTGGCACGCTCCGCCCAGAACTTCCGTTTCTTCGCGGAAGAGCAGGAACTCGTCGGCAACCAGTCGTTCAATCGGGACGACACGCTGGTGACCTACACCATGCTCGACCCGGTTGGAGTCTACGCGCTCATCACGCCGTGGAACGGGCCCTTCATGCTCTCGACCTGGAAAATGGCGCCGTGTCTGGCCTACGGCAACTCGGCGGTCCACAAGCCCTCCGAACTGGCGCCGCTCTCGATGCCGATCCTGTGCGAGATCTTCGAGGAGGCCGGTCTTCCCGCAGGCGTCTACAATGTCGTGCACGGCTTTGGGGCTGAAGCGGGTGGGCCTCTGGTGGAGCATCCGGACGTCTGTGGCGTCTCGTTCACGGGTTCACCCGCGACTGCCCGCGACATTTCACAAAGGGTGGCGTCTTCTCTCAAGCGCACATCCTTCGAACTCGGCGGCAAGTCGGCCAACATCGTCTTCGCCGACGCCGACCTCGACCGCGCGGTTCCCGAAGCCGCCGCCGCCATCTTCGGCACGTCGGGCCAGTCCTGCGTCGCGGGCTCGCGCATCCTGGTGCAGCGACAGATCTACGCTGAATTCCTCGAGCGCTTCGAGGCGGAGGCAGCGACTTGGAAGGCCGGCGACCCGTTCGATCCCGGGACGCGCCTCGGGCCTCTCGTCTCGAAGGGCCAGTATGACCGGGTCATGGGCTATCTCGATCTCGCGCGCGAGGAAGGCCGGATCCTGTTCGGCGGGGGCCGCCCGGACGGTCTCGACACCGGGTACTTCATTGCGCCCACGGCGGTCGTGGATGTCGAAAACGACGCGCGCATTTGCCAGGAGGAGATCTTCGGACCCGTTGCGGCCGTGATTCCCTTCGACGATGCGGACCACGCGCTCCGCCTCGCCAACGACTCGGTCTACGGACTGGCGGGCTACATCTGGACCGGGAGCCAGCAGACCGCACACGACGTGGCTCACCGACTGGAAACGGCGATGATCTGGATCAATTCAGGCTTCTCGCGCGACCTGCGCCAACCGTTCGGCGGCATGAAGGGCAGCGGCCACGGACGCGAGGGCGGCGGCTACAGCCGCGAGTTCTATACCGAAACACGCTTTGCCTCGTTTCCGCTCACGCCGCGACGCCGGCATTGAGCCATGGCCATGAACGACGATCAGCGGCACGCCGCAGCAGAAGCGCTCTACCGGGCCGAGCGCACGCGCCAGTGGATCGAGCCGGTTACGGCGACATGGCCCGGTGCCTCGATCGAGGACGCCTATGCGGTCGGTCAGCTTGTCACCGACATGAAGGTCGCGGACGGCCGGACGATCATGGGCCACAAGATCGGCTACACCTCAGCCGCCATGCGCGAAGCCTTCGGCGCGACGGAACCGGACTATGGCACGCTGTTTGACGACTGGTTCCTCGATGACGGCGCACGAGTCTCCATGGCCACGCTCAACCGACCCTGGATCGAGATCGAGATCGCCTTTGTGCTGAAGCAACGACTGGCAGGTCCTGCCGTCGGTGCGGCAGACGTATTGGCTGCCACGGACTTCATCGCACCCGCTATCGAACTCGTGGACAGCCGCTTTACCTATGACAGCCCCGAAGGCGCCGTGATCGACAGCATCGCCGATGCCGCATCGTGTGGCTTCGTGATGGTCGGCGAAGGCCGTGCGGCGTTGAACGAGGTCGATCCGAGTCAAATCAAAGGCACGCTCTCCATCGACGGCGAGGCAGTGGCGTCCGGTACGGGCGCGGCCGTGATGGGCAACCCGGTCAACGCCGTCGCCTGGCTTGCACGCAAGCTGGCCGGCTTCGGCGTCGTCATGGAGCCGGGACATGTGGTTCTTTCGGGCTCCTTCATCGCCGCCAGCCCCGTGGCGGCCGGCAACGCTGTCACGGCGGACTTCGGCCTACTGGGACAAATCCAGGTGAGCTTTACCGACTGATGGCGATCAGCCCTCGATGTAGGCGATGAAGTCGCAGCAGACCCGGATGCCGTTCCTGTCATCGGGCACGACCATGGTATGGCGCGACGGGCGAGAGGCCGGTTCCGGGAAATGCTCCTCCCACGCCGCGTTGAGCGCTCCGAAGATCTCCGAGGGATCGGGGGCATAGAACGTCATCTTCGCCACGTTGTCCCAGGCGCCTCCCGCCCCGGCGAGCATGGCGCCGACATGATGGAAGAGATTGGCGATCTGACCGCCGATGTCCGGCGGCAACTCGCGCGTGCCCGGATTGAAGGGCGCGGTGATGCTGCAGGTCACCAGCGGACCGATACGCGTTGCCACGGGGATCGGCGTGAGATGGCTCAAGGACTCGATGTGGATCGAACGGCGCGGCATGATCGTCACGCCTTCCGTTCGGCGAGCCAGGCCTCGAACTCGGCCCGGGCCTCGTCGGCAAGCGGAAAGTAGCGGTCGACCGCCGCACCCTCGGCAATGCGCTTGAGCGCGAATTCCTCCTCGATTTCCATGGTCATGGAGTCATCGGCAATCTCGTCGGCCATGGCGCGCGGGATCACGACGGCGCCCTCGCCATCTCCCACCATCACGTCGCCGGGCATCACCGTTGCACCGGCGCAGGCGATGGGAAGCTGGGAGTCGACGGCGACATGCCGGCGGCTGAGCAGCGCCGCATTGGACGAGCGGTGGTAGACGGCGAAACCCAGCGACTTGATGGCCGGTGTGTCGCGCAGCGCACCGTCCGTGACGACCCCGGCCCCGCCCCGCTGCTGCACGCGGGAGGCGTAGATGTCGCCGAGCGTTCCGGCGTCGGGCTCGCCGCGGGCATCGATCACCAGAACCTCGCCGGGCTCGATCGCCTCGATCGTGCCTGGTTGCGGATCGCCGTCCAGCAGGTCGTAGAGATCAGGACGGATCGGCAGGTAGCGCAGGGTCCGCGCGATGCCCACCATGCGCTGGTCGGCATGGAGTGGCTTGAGGTCATTGAGAAAACAGTTCTGCAGACCGCGTTTCTGAAGCTGGCTCGTGATGGTGGCCGTCGATACCGCCGACAGCCGGGTCTTGAGGTCGTCACTCAGCATCCCGAGTCCTTTCGATTGTCCTGTTTCTGCACCGAACGCCTGCGTCAATCTGCCGACCAGGCGACCTCGAACTTGCGACTGAAAAGGAGCTCGCCGTCCTCGAGACCCTCGTCGTCGTGGGGCAGGAGGTACGGATCGGTCCATCCGGGTCGGAACTTCAGGCGCATGCTGTCGCCGATCCAGCGTGTCGAGTAGGCAACCCGGTTGACCTCCGGCGAGGCGTTGCCGCCGGAACTGTGCATGATGCGTGAATTGAACAACGCCGCATCGCCCGCCGCATAATCCCACTCGAGAACCTCATACTCGTCCGTCAACAGGTGGTAGGGCGGCGCCTCGGCCCGCTCCGTTTCATCGGCCACGGCCTTGGTCACGTCATCGCCTTCGCCGAACGCGGACTGGGAGTATAGCGGACCGCGGTCGGTTCCCTTGACGAACTTGAGCGCACTGCTGCCGGGCGTGCAGTCGGTCAGGCTGAGCCAGATCGAGCATATCTCGTCGCCATCGATCGGCCAGTACGCGATGTCCTGATGCCAATAGTGGTCGATCATCGTCATGGGCGCGCAGACGAAGATCTGATCGAAATAGAGGCGGACCCGGTCGACACCGAGGACCTTCCCGGCCTGTTCTGCGATCGGCGTATCGAAGGCAAAGGCGCGAAACACGTCCTCGCTTTCGTAGAGGTTCTGATCGGAGAGAAAGCGTCCGCTCTCGCTCATTTCGTAACTTGCCTCGCCTGGCGCCTCCGCCCGGCGCAACGCCGCTTCGAGAAGTCTCTCGACCGCCTCCGAATCAGCGAAACCGGGCAGGTGCGCGACACCTTGCTCACAGAATGCCCGGCACTCGTCATCGGTCAACGGACGAACATTCACCAAAGCTCTCCCCGGACGTTCCGGTCGTACGGCACCGGACGCCTTCGATCATGGAGCCTGCGTCGCTATCGCACAACTCATCGAACGGCTCCAGAGTGATCTCCCGGCTGGTGGGAGTCCTCACAGACCCGGAAACGTCAGGCGCATTTGCGAGAGAACTTGTCCTCTGTGCCGAGGAACAGTCATCAGGCCGGTCGCCCGGGGAGACGAGAGCTGGGCGCGCGAGCCGACTGCATGGCGTGTGGTTGTCCGGTCGCCGCGATTTGGCAATGATGCCGGCTGGCAGCAGCACTGTTTCTCATCAGATGGTGACAATCGAAACACTCCTTGGCGAACTGAAGGTCAACGCGGAACGTCCCTTCGCCGAAGCGCGGGCGGCGCCTCCCGGCATCTATTCCAGTGAAGCGTTCCTGGCCCTGGAAAAGGAACGGGTCTTCTCCAGGGAGTGGATCTGTGCCGGCCGGGCCGATGCCATTCCGGAAAGGGGCGACTATCTCACCTTCAGGCTCGTCGATGAGCCGATCTTCATCGTCCGCGACCATGCCGGAGAGGTCAGGGCCTTCGCCAACGTCTGCCTGCACCGGATGAGCCTGCTCCTTTCCGGACGCGGCAACCGCAAGGTCATCACCTGCCCCTACCATGCGTGGTCCTACGGCCTCGACGGCCGCTTGCGCCATGCCCCGTGGATGGACGAAAGCCCGGCCTTCGACAAGCGCGACTACTGCCTCACCCACGTACGCTGCGATGTCTGGGATGGCTGGATCTACGTCACGCTTGATCCCGACATTCCGCCGCCGGAAGTCCTGTTTCGGCCGGTGGGGGAGATCGTCACGGGCCGCTACCGCTTCGCCGACTACACCGAGACCTTCCGCGAAGAGCATGTCTGGGAGACGAACTGGAAGATTCTCGCCGAGAACTTCATGGAGAGCTACCACCTCTTCCAGCTCCACCGCGGAACCATCGGCAACCAGTCGAAGATCGAGGAGATGGAGATGCCGGCGGGAGGGGCGGTGTTCAACTATCACTGGATCACCAAGGCATCCGACTTTCCCCTTGCCAACGCCCATCCCGACTGCACCTACCTTAAGGGCGAGTGGCGGCGGACCACGGCGCTGATCACCATCTACCCCAGCCACATGATCACCCTGACTCCGGGGTACTTCTGGTATCTGTCACTCCAGCCTGAAGCCGCCGGCAGGGTGAGGATTCTCTACGGCGGCGGCATGGCGCCCGATTTCATCAACGATCCACGAGGGGCCGAACACGTCGCCGAGGCCAAGAGGATTCTCGATGCCGTCAACGAGGAGGACCGGGTGGGAACCGAAGCCGTGTTCAACGGCACCAGGTCCGGTCTGGCGCGTCCCGGGCACCTGAGTTATCTGGAACGTCCCAACTTCGAGTTCTGCCAGTATCTCGCACGCCGCATCGCCGGCAGCACCGCCATGCCGGACGAACCCGATCCATGAAAAGGAAGCTGACATGTTCATCCGCACCCTTGACGAGCGGCGCCGTGCCGGCGCCGAAAAGGTCCTGAGCGAAGGCAGGGCCCGTTCGACGCGCTTTCTCACCATCCCCGACGGCCTGGGCTTCACCATGTCGGACGTGCGGGTCGCAGGCGGCATGTCCAGCGTCCTGTGGTACAGGCACCACTGGGAAGCGAACTACATTGTCGCCGGCACAGGCACGTTGCGAGACCTTGAACGGGACCGTACCTGGACCCTGGCGCCAGGCACCCTCTACACGGTCGGACCGACCGACCGGCACCTCGTCGATCCCGATGATTCGCTCCACGTCGTCAGTGTCTTCAATCCGCCCCTTGTTGGAGACGAGGCACACGACAGCGACGGCGCCTACCCGCCGACGGGTCCCGTTCCCGAAGGCAGGGAATGCATGTTCGTGAGGACCGTCGACGAACTCGTTGGCCAGGGGCGCCAGCTCGTGGTCGCCGGTGGCAGCGCAACGACGGTGCGCATGCTGCTGCGAGAGGATCGTGTAGGGTTCTCGCTCAGTGACGTCCGCCTCGCGGCCGGCAATCGCAACGTCCTGTGGTACAAGCACCACTGGGAGGCGAACTACGTTCTCGATGGCACGGGAGAAGTAACGGACCTTGGCTCCGGAGAGACCTGGAGCATGGAACCGGGAATGATGTACTGCGTCGGTCCCGAAGACCGCCACAGCATGCATGCCCTGAGCGATCTTCACCTGCTGTCCGTCTTCTGCCCGGCGCTGACGGGAGATGAAAGGCACAATGACGAGGGCACCCTGGCCGCTAGCGGCGATCCGCTGCCTCCCGGCCCGGGCTGACAGTGTCAGGCAGCGAGAGGGCGTGACCCTCTCAGCGTCACGCGATGCATGATCCGGTCGTGGCGACCATAGTCGAAAGCGGCGTAGTGCAGGGTGCAGCGGTTGTCCCAGAGCGCGACATCGCCTCTCGACCAGGACCAGCGCATCTGGAACGAGGCCTGTTCGCAGTGTTCGATCAGGAGATTCAGCAATCCGCGACTCTCGATGTCCGGCAATCCGAGTATCCTCTGGGTGAAGGCCCGATTGACGAAGAGCGACCGGCGGCCCGTCTCGGGGTGGCGCACCACCACCGGATGCACGCATCCGGTGTGTTCGCGCTTGAGATTCTCCAGACGTCGGGGTCCGTCCGGCGTACCCGGATCGAGAAGGTAAGGGGTGAAGTTGGGAATGCCGTCGTGGAATGCCTCCAGGCCCTCGATTGCCGTCTTCAGGCGCTCTGACAGCGCGTCGAAGGCCGCCTCCATCGACGTGAA
Organism: Alphaproteobacteria bacterium; assembly: GCA_022822575.1. GTDB lineage: Bacteria > Pseudomonadota > Alphaproteobacteria > SP197 > SP197 > SP197. The sequence continues at coordinate 12,258 of JAJEBJ010000175.1, forward strand.
GAGCGTGTCGCCGCCGACAGGGGGCAGGGTTTCGGCCCGCAGCATCGAGGCCGCCGGTGGTGTCTCGTCGAATGTGACGTCGCTGTGCCAGATGGCGTTGAACTTGCCGCCGCCATCACCCTTGCGGCTCGCCGCGATCATGACGGCGGGATTGTCGGGGTGGCGTTCAAGCCCCGAGTGCGGCGGGTCAATCTCGCCAAAGCAGGACGCCACACGCACCAGTTCATCGGCCGACAACTCCTGGCGTGGAAAGAACAGGACCTTGTGCTCGAGCCATGTCTCGCGCAGGGCGGTGACCTTGCCGTCATCAAGATGCCTGAGATCGATCCCGGAGATCTCCGCACCGATATGACCGGCCAGAGGCCGGATGTCGCCCGTGACCGCCATGTCCGGTTCCTCCCGTCAGGAGCAGAAATCGGCGCTCACGCGCCGTGGCATGGAACCCTGATCTGTCTCTCTTTCGATCCAGCCGCCGCCGAGAAGGCGGCTGCCGTCATACATGACACAGGCCTGGCCCGGAGCGATGGCCTCGGCGGGCCGGGCGAGCTCGACCCTGGCGCGATCGTCTCCGAGGGGCAGCACGCGCGCCGGCAGGCGCTCCTGGCGCGAGCGCAACTGGACGCGGCATTCCAAACCGTCCGGCGGCAACGCTCCCCGACCGAGCCAGTTGACGTCGCGCATGGTAAGGGCCGTCGAATGAAGGGCCTCGCGGGGACCGACGACCACCTGGCGGCGTTCCGGATCCAGGCGAACGACAAAGAGGGGTTCTCCCGTCGCGATGCCGAGCCGCCGTCTCTGTCCGACAGTGTAGTGGGCGATTCCGTCATGGTGACCCAGAATGCGGCCGGAAAGATCGACGATCGTGCCCGCCTCCATGGCGCCGGGGCGCAGACGGTCGACGACATCCGTGTATCGGCCCTGCGGCACGAAGCAGATGTCCTGACTGTCCGGCTTGGCAGACACCGGAAGTCCGAACCGCCTGGCGCAGGCCCGCACCTCGTCCTTGGTCATGCCGCCCAGAGGAAACCTCAGGTCCTCCAACTGGTGTCGGGTCGTCCGAAAGAGAAAGTAGCTCTGGTCGCGGCCGGTTTCGGCACCGCAGTGAAGTTCCGGTCCGTCGCGCCCCTCGATGCGCCGAACGTAGTGCCCGGTAGCCAGGCAGTCTCCACCGAGAT
>JAJEBJ010000248.1 GCA_022822575.1 Alphaproteobacteria bacterium
CGGCGCGCCAAACCGCATCGGTAACGCCGCTGGCACACGAGGAGAGGTATGATGAACGCGATTCAATGAAAACCGCGCACGGGAGGCTCAGGCCCGAAGGTGTGCCGGTCAAGTCGATCCGCAAACGCTGCACTACGACGAACGTTCCTCCTTAGACCGGGTGAGCGGCCCTCTCAATGACACCTTTGGTGGCCACCACGTTCGGGAACGTGGTCACGAGAAGGCTATGGCCCATCTCATGTGTGGAGTTCTGGTGCTATCCGTCGGCCTACTCATGCGTCTGACGATCTGAACCTCATACTCCTGACATTACAGTTCGGCACGTCGTCGTCCCCGATGACCGGGCGGCAGGGAAGAACGCATCCTGACACCAACAATGTACCCGCATTGTTCCGCATAGCCGATGAATCATGTCAGAACGCGAGCGATCAAGGGAGTCGCGCCGGACGCGGAGATCACTGATGACAGTGGGTGGCACCAGTTCTTAAGGTATTGCAAGGCCTCTCTCGTTCGTGCAAATCCCACCGGCCGCGTTGCGGGGGTGCCTCGCCACGAGACAGTTGAACGATGATGGCAATGCTTGATGGGGACCGAATCGGCGGTTGCGTTTCCCGGACGGGATGCAGTTTCGCAATTGACATTCGGCACCGGTGCCTCGCAGACTGACGGTCCAATAGGAGATTGCGAAACTTCAGAAGTAGAACAGGAATAACAAGACTCACAAGATCGAAGTCAATTCAATGCTCTATGGGCCAAGGGGACATTCCGCATATGAGTGGAAATCAGTCCAAGGATGCAGCTCTCGCCAAGCTCATCAACCGATTCACAGATCGGATTCTTCCCGAGCCTGACGACGGACCGAGGCAGAAAGCATCGTTCTGGATTAAGTATGGGGTAACGGCTATCGGGGCATGCGTCTGGGTCGTCATGCTGGCGGTGGTAACAGTTGCGTATACGAGGGGAGAAGTCCTGCAATGGGTGGAGTGGTTCCTTCTGCTCTTGCTGACCGTCGGCGTTCTGTTTGTAGTCTTGATCGGAACAAGCCTCCAGCGCGGCACACCGCTCACCTTCTTTCTGTGGGGGCTGAGTGTTCCCACACTGGCCCTGAGCATACTGAAGTTCGCGTTCCTGTTTGGCCTTGGGGAGGTGTTGAACAAATGAGAAACTCGACGATGAAACTGCTGGTCTTGTCAATTGTCATTGGATGGACGATCAGTATCGCCACAGAAAGCCATTCATCCGACCATGCGGAGACATCTCCGCCTGCAATCGAATTCACCAATTCCGCGACCACCATTGATCGTGCAGGGATCCCCCATAAGCTGCTTTGGGCGGCGATTACGATGATCAACCTCGAGGACGAGTACAAGTTGATTCCCCTGTACGGGTATCCGATTTCGGAGCTGGATGAAAGTACACAGCTCCGGGAACTGGCCGAGGCAGCCGCCGGCAACGTCAACGTTGCGATACTGTGTCCTTTATCCAGTCAACAGAATGCTCAAGGCGACCGGGCGGAGCCCTTCGACACTTTCGAAGGACGAGGCCTTCGAATCACAGACAATGAGAGCGATGTCGCAAACCCCGAGCGGTTGAGAGACCCATGGGATGATTTCAACAGTACTCTCTGTAACGACGCATTGATCGCACTCACTCGACCTCTTCCGGATACGCAGTTTTCCAATTCAACGGCGTTCAACGGGATACCGATGGAGTTCGTCACTTGGTCTGGGCTCTGGTGACCGAATGGTATCCAAGTGGTGCTCGGGCCGATGGCGGGCCTTCTAATCTGGAGGCAGGACGAGGTCGGGCGCCTTTGTCACGGTGGTAGTGCTGGTGGATATCGGGATAGCACTCGAATTCCTGTAACCCCGCCCAATGCGGTTGCGTACTCGGTGCTTGCAAGGAAGCGGGGGAAATTCCAAAGGTCGTCACTCAGGGGTACCCGAAGGCGAGTCGGCCCATGTCCCTCAGGCGGAGATCCGCGGCACCGGTTGTTGTTGGCGACGAGCAGATGTTGAGCGCGTCCGCAACCTCAAGGGCAGCGTGGCAGCTGGCCGCATGGCGAAGCGTCATCCGCGCTTCGCGGGCGCCGGAACTGAGCGAAACGCGCTACTCGCCATGGCGCTTGCGCCCCTTCTCAGTCCATCCCGTCTCCAGGCGGACCGCGCTCCTTCCCAATTCGGCGCGGCGGCTGACCGAGAGAGGGGCGTCTGCGGCGCGCCAAACCGCATCGGGCATGCCGCTGACACGCAAGGGAAAGCACGAGAGGAAAAGAATGCATGCGGTCACGGGCTTGTCCGGAACAATGGCGCCCCTCGGCCATGACGGAATCCGCGATACGACAGGTGCGCTGGCAACCGTGGAACTGGGCATTGCTGTCGCGGATCTCGCGGACAACTGCAGGCTCGGAGTTGAGCCCCGGCACGATCAGCCCCCGGTTGTGGGTGCTGAACCTTCGAAACCGCGCCGCGTGCTTCGATCTGCGCTGGAGAGGAACGGAGCTTGCAGGGCCGTGTCCCGCGCGTCATGCACCGGTTGTCATCGGTGACGAGGACGAGAGACTTGCGGCCGATCTTCTCGATCACTGAGATGGCGCCGTTGACGAGGCCGGTCGTCCTCGTGTTCCAGGGCGAGGCGGTCGCCATCGATTTCCGTGACGGAGAAGACCGTTCCTCGACCTCGCAAGACAGCTGACATCGCCTGCGCACCGTGTGCGATCTCCGTGACGCCTTGGAGCGCGACCACACAGGGCCTGGAAGACAGCCCAGGCGTTCCGACTGATCCACCACTACCCAAGAGAGGGGTGACCTGATAGCTTATGGTCCGCCTTGGAAGACGACATGGCCAGCACCTTCGATACCCTATCCGCCGCGCAAGACCTCGAGAGCGCAGGCATGGACCGCAAACAGGCCGAAGCCGTGGCGCAGATTGCTGCGTCCGCCAGCGCCGCCGGGCGTGATGATCTGGCGACCAAGGCAGATCTCGCGGCACTCGAGGCCCGCTTGACATGGCGACTTGTCATCGCCGCCGGCGTTATCGTCGCGGCCGTCAAGCTCATTCCTGGCGCATAAAGGGGAACTGCGGGAGAGTTTTATGAA
>JAJEBJ010000218.1 GCA_022822575.1 Alphaproteobacteria bacterium
AGCGGGCGCAAGGGTTGGGAATGCGTTCGAGTAGAGGTCCGGACTCTCGACCGCGAAGTGCAACGCAAGGCCGAAGACAAGAGATGCCGTCATCGACACCGAAAAGAGGGCTGCGCCAATCGTGAGGTTACTTCTCCAGGCGAGCCAGATCGCCGCCCATGACGAGATGCAGATTGGCGACAATGACAAGCGATTTCAGACCTCGCACGCATCGCTGTTGCGCCCGGGCTTCGCTTCCCCAATTCGGTCTCGAACGCAAGGAAGGTGGAGAAGGAATCCGTAGAGAAACAACAGCGGAATCCTCACGCACACCATGCGGATGGCATGGACACCGGTGTGGACCCGGCGTCTCTCTTCGTCGATGACCACGATTTCGCCAGCCGGCATCTCGCCCAAAGGCGAGCGATCCGTCCTCAGGTCAATCGCCTGCAACCAGTCAAGCCGCGCGGTGCGTCTTGCTTGCCGCACGCAGTCCGGGCAGCTCGGATTGTGATACAGGGAGACCTTCATTCTGTCGCTCGGAGTCAAGCCTAAGGCGCGTGAGCGCTGCTACGGTAACGACTCGCGCGGCCTGGATCCGCTGTGCGGTCTCGCCGCTGACGATGATCACGGGTTGCTCCGGCCGAGGCTTCCTCGGGACATCACTTGCGAAAGTCACCGGCGGGCGGTTGAAAGACGGGTGGAACGATGTCCGAAGCGGTTGAGGGCGCACGCTCTCCCCGGCAGACTTCGCACCACACGTGGCTGAGCGCAGCCGCGCCACCGGCAACACGGAGTGCCTTGACGATGAGCGACCACCGCATGCAATGGAACGACTCCGTGCTGATCGACCAGATCATCGAGGGCGTCAAGACGGCGACGGTCAGGCCACTCGAGTGGAGCGAGGGACTGGACTCCTACAACACGCCCATCCGTTGCGGTGCGGTCTACACGGTCTACGACGCCGACAGGACCCCGCGCTGCCGCATCAGGATTACGGCTGTCGAACTCTGCACCTGGGGAGCGATTCCCGACACGTTGTGGCAACGCGATCCGGCCGCCGACGGCCGTGTGAGCCTGGAGGCCTTCCGGGCCGATCATGACCACTACTTCGGATGGCCTTCGGACGACTACGAGTTTCTCGCGATCTACTTCCAGCCTGTCTCCCGATGACGTCAACCACTCTCGTCGCAGCGCACGGTCTCCCTGCCGTTGATCGCGTCGGGCGTGGAAGGGCGAAGACATGACCCTTGCCCTCGACTTTTATCTCGACTGGAGCGTCAACTGTCAGTTCGCCGGTCTCATCTGGGCCCGCGACGAGGGCCTCTTTGCCGCGGAAGGCCTGGATGTGCGCCTGGTGCCGCCGGAAGAGAACCCCGACACCCCGACACTCGATCTCGTGCTCGCCGGCGAATGCCGTGTCGGATGCATGGAGGACAATCTCATCGTTCGTGCCGTGGCGGCCGGGCACGGGGTCAAGGCCATCGGGGCGACGATGCAGGATTCGCCGATCCATCTCGTCACGCTGCCCGAGCGCGGGATGGAGCGTCTCGCGGATGTCGCCGGGCGCCGGATTGCCATGCACCGGGACGGTGTTCATCTCCTGGAAACGGTCCTGGAACTGCATGGCATCGATCCGGGGTCCATGCGGACAACGGTCGAAGGCTGGACGCTCGATCAACTCCTCGACGGGACCTTTGACGCTGTTCAGGGTTATGCCACGACGGAGCCCCTCCAGCTTCAGCGCCTTGGACACGCAACGCGCCTCATCCCCATCCGCCACGACAACCTTCGGCCCTGGGCGCAGATGATGTTCACGACCGACACCATGATTGCCGGGCATGGCGAGGCGCTCGGTCGTTTCCTTGCTGCCTGCAGGGCGGGCTGGCGAGGAGCCATGACCAACCTCGAGGAGTGCGCCCGGCTGGTTGCCGCCCACTCATGGGAGCACGCGGATGCGTCAGAGAATCGCCGGATTCTGGAGATGATGGTGCCGCTTGTCGCCGGCGATATGGGACTGGATCATGCCGTCGCCACCGATCCGGACCGCTGGAAGCGCAACCTCGACACCTACGCCCGCTCCGGGATGATCGACCGCGCTCCCGCCTACGACGAGGTGGTCTGCGATCGTCTTGCGTGATGTCCGCGTGTGCCCGCGGCGCCAACCGTCCGAACGCCGGGTCTGGTTCTCTCCCCCGCCGTCCCGAGTTCAGCCTGTATCGCGACTGGAACTCCATCACGAAATCAGGCGTGACGCCGATCCGCGCTTTCCGCGCCCGCCAATCGAGGCGCCTCACCGGACCGTGGTCGGTCAACGGCGCGGTTCCCGGTCCGGCGTCCTCCCCGCCATGGACGTTCACCGACCTCTCATCTGCCCCGTGATGGCTCACCAACATCCTCCCAACTCCCATGCGCGCTACCGAACGCCATCGGGAAGGTGCTAGACTTGGGCCTGCTGCCGGACAGGTCCACGCCGAAGCAAGGCGCAGCAACGCATTGGCGGTTGCTGCATGAGTCGCGGAGTCGAACCAGTCCGCCTTTCTGTGTTCCGGGAGGAAGACATGGAGAAGTCGAAGAAGAAGACCGGTGGGACTGCACGGCAATCGGCGAAGAGTGAAGCGCAGGATGTTCCCCGGAAGATAGCGAACAAACGCTACGAGGAAGAACTGTTCCGGCTCCAGCTCGAACTCGTGAAAATGGTTGAGTGGATCAAGCACGAGGGTCTCAAGGTCGTGGTGATATTCGAGGGGCGGGACGCGGCCGGCAAGGGCGGCGTTATCAAGCGCATCACCCAGCACTTGAGTCCCCGAATCTGCCGGGTCGTCGCCCTGCCCGCACCGACCGAGCGCGAACAGACCCAGTGGTACTTCCAGCGCTATGTGCCCCACCTGCCCGCCGCAGGCGAGATGGTCCTGTTCGATCGCAGCTGGTACAACCGGGCCGGCGTCGAGCGGGTGATGGGATTCTGCACCGAAGAGGAGCACCGGGAGTTCCTGCGGTCCTGCCCGGAGTTCGAGCGCATGCTCGTGAGATCAGGCATCAAGCTCATCAAGTACTGGTTCTCCGTCTCCGACGAAGAGCAGGAAAAGAGATTCCAGAGCCGGCTACAGCAGGACCACAAACGCTGGAAGCTGAGCCCGATGGACCTGGAATCGCGGCGCCGGTGGATCGAGTACTCCAGGGCGAAGGACGAGAACTTCGCGCATACCGATATCAAGCAGGCACCGTGGTACGTCGTCGATGCGGACGTGAAGAAGCACGCCCGGTTGAACTGCATCAGTCATCTGCTGAGCATGATTCCCTACGAGGACCTGACACCGGAGCCGATCGAGCTTCCGCAGCGCGCGGAGGCCGGTGCGTATGTACGACCGCCGTTTTCCGACCAGACGATGGTCCCCCTGGTCTACCCCGGCGCGGAGTAGGCCGTTCGCGAAGACCGGCTTGTCGCCGGCGAAACGTCGCATGGCCGTGGCCCGGCTACGTTCGGGCTGGGCTATGCGCCTCAAGGATCGTGACGTGTCAGAATCGGCGCCATGCAAGAGCTTGTTCCCGATGCGAATCCACATGACGGCATGTGATGGATGTTCCCTCGTGTGACATGGAGACGGGCGCAGTGACGGCATCATGAATCACACACTGGGTGTTTGCCGCCGCCTGGCGGGATCGACAGGAGTTCGCGAGCCGGCGGCGGGCCCGGCATCGTTCCGGTTCCGGGCAACCTGCCCGGTTTGCGCCACGCCATGAGCAAGCGGCGGCCTTCCGGCAGCGACGGGCTTCGCTACCAGGCGGACGAGCGGGCGCCGGGCGCGCTGACGCTGGGCCTCGGGTTGCAGCTTGCTCTCATCACCGTGGCGGTGCCGATCCTGATCCCGACGGCCGTGATGCGGGCCGGCGGCGCCGGCGAATCCCATCTGGCGTGGGCGGTGTTCGCGGCGGTCGCGATCAGCGGAGTTGCCACGGCTCTCCAGGCGATCCGTTTTGGCAGGATCGGCGGCGGCCATGTGCTCGTCATGGGCAGTTCGGCGGCTTTCATCGGCGTCAGCATCACGGCGCTTGCGGAGGGTGGTCCGGCGTTGCTCGCGACCCTCGTGGTTGCCGCGGCGCTCTTCCAGCTCCTGTTGTCCGCCAGGCTCGCCCTGTTCCGCCGGATCCTGACCCCGGCCGTCTCCGGAACCGTGATCATGCTGGTGCCTGTCACGGTGATGCCGATCATCTTCGCCATGCTGGGGGACGTGCCGGATGGCAGCCCGGTTCACGCGGCTCCGGTGACCGCGCTGGTGGCGTTGCTGGCGATCCTCGGCATTTCCCTGAAAGGGACGCCGATGGTGCGGCTCTGGGCGCCGGTGATCGGCGTCGTGCTGGGCACCGCGCTTGCCGCGTTCTTCGGCCTCTACGACCTGGAGCGCATCGCCGCTGCCTCCTGGATCGGACTGCCGGATGTCTCGATTCCCGGCTTGAACCTGGAGTTCGGGCCGGGATTCTGGGCGTTGCTTCCGGCCTTCCTGCTGACCGCGGTGATCGGGTCCATCCGGGCGATCAGCTCCAGCACGGCGCTCCAGCGGATCTCGTGGCGCCGCCAGCGGCCGGTCGACTTCCGGGCGGTGCAGGGCACGGTCACGGTCGACGGGTTGAGCAACGTGCTCTGCGGCCTGGCCGGAACCGTTCCCAACACGACCTATTCGCTCGCGGGGCCGCTCGTCGAGATCACCGGAGTGGCGGCGCGGACCATTGCTGTCGTGACCGGCGCCGTCTTCCTCGCCCTGGCGTTCCTCCCCAAGGCGCTGGCCGTCGTGCTGGCCATCCCGGGCCCCGTCGTCGGCGCCTATCTTCTGGTGCTGACCGCACTGCTCTTCATCATCGGCACCTCCGTGGTGATGCAGGACGGCATGGACCTTCGCAAGGGCGCGATCGTCGGCGTTTCCTTCTGGCTCGGGGTCGGCTTCGAGTCGGGCGCGATCTTCCCGGAACTCGTGTCCGGATTCGCCGGCGGCATCTTTGCCAACGGGATCACCTCCGGAGGTCTCGCGGCAATCGTCATGACGCTGGTTGTGGGAGTGTCCGGATCCCGGCCTGTCCGCATGGAGACCGGATTCGCCGTCGCCGCGCTGCCGGAAATCCGGGAGTTCCTGTCCGGATTCGCGTCGCGCAATGGCTGGGATGACGCCATGGCGGAGAGGCTCGCCGCCGTCGCTGACGAAACCCTGCTCACCCTGCTGCGACCGGAAGAAGAGAGCAGAAACCCGGACCGGCAGCGCCGCCTGCGGCTGTCGGCATCGAAGGGCGAGGGCGGGGCGGTGCTCGAGTTCATCGTCGCCCCGGGAGAAGAAAACGTGCAGGAGAAGCTCGCGGTGCTCGGCGCCCCCGGCGATGGCGC
>JAJEBJ010000291.1 GCA_022822575.1 Alphaproteobacteria bacterium
AGGCGGGCCCGTTCGCCACCCGAGAGCTGGCGGACCGGAAGGGCGGCCTTGTCGCCCGAGAAACCGAAGCGGCCGAGCTGGGCCCGCACGAAGCGCGGTGCCGCGTCCGGCATCAGGCGCGTCATGTGAACGAGCGGTGTCTCGTTGGGATCGAGTTCCTCGACCTGGTGCTGGGCGAAGTATCCGACACGCAATCGCGAGGCCGATGTCATCGAGCCGCTCATGACATCGAGCCTGCCTGAAAGCAGGCGGGCCAGCGTCGTCTTCCCGTTTCCGTTGCGGCCCAGGAAGGCGATGCGCTCATCGGGGTCGATACGGAGCTGCAGACCGGCGAGCACCGGCTGGCCGGCCGCGTACCCCACCGATGCGTCATCGAGAAGAATCATCGGCGGCCGCAGGGTGTCAGGATCCGGAAAGTCGAACTGAAGGGTGCCGTCCTCGATGGCGGCGGCTACGGGCTCCATGCGCTGCAGGGCCTTCAACCGGCTCTGCGCCTGGCGTGCCGTGTGGGCCTTGTAGCGCCAGCGGTCCACGTAGGCCATCAGTTTGGCCCTTTGCCTCTCCTGCCTGGCGCGCATGGCCTCGATCTGTCCGAGCCTCTCGCTCAACTGCCTTTCCCACGAATCGTAGTTGCCCCGGTAGAGCGTCACCGCGCCACCCTGGAGATGCAGGATGTGGTCGCAGACACTGTTGAGGAGATCCCGTTCGTGGCTGATGACGAGCAGCGTTCCCTGGTAGGCCCTGAGAAAGGACTCCAGCCACAGGGCCGCCTCGAGATCGAGGTAGTTGCTCGGTTCATCCAGCAAGAGGATGTCGGGACGGGAGAACAGCAGTGCCGCCAGGGCGATGCGCATGCGCCAGCCGCCGGAGAAACTGTCGATCGCCTGCCCCTGGGCAACCTCGTCGAATCCCAGTCCGGCGAGAATCCGGGCGGCTCTCGCCGGTGCGCTGTAGGCATCGATCGCCTGGAGCCGCTCGTGAATGTCTCCGATGCGCTGGCTCGTTGCAGCGGTGGCTTCCTCTTCCAGAAGGCGGGTTCGCTCCTCATCGGCGGCAAGGACCCTCTCGAGAGGCGTGTCGCTGCCGGCTGGAACGTCCTGCGCGAGATAGCCGAGGCTGGCGCCGCGCCGCATGTCGACCGTGCCGGCATCGGACTCGATCTCTCCGGCGATGACCTTCATCAGCGTCGACTTGCCTGCACCGTTGCGGCCGATCAGGCCGACGCGGCTTCCCGGCACCAGCGTCGCCGAAGTGCCATCAAGGATCGTGTGGCCACCGAGCCTCAAGGTGATTCCAGAGAGTGTGAGCATGGCCGGCTGATACCACGCCGGGACGCCGTGCGTCACTCCTGTGCACTGACGTGGCAACCCAGCAACCGATCACCGTGACGCAGGCCCCAAGGCTCACCATTCGTTGACGAGAGGGCTGCAGGGAAGGCGGCGTCTGCCTCGAAGGTGTGGTGGCCCGTTATCGGTGACGGCAAACAGGGTGGACCCGCAAGGCTCGCACCCGGACAGGTTCGCCCGGGTCAGTGGATTTGCTGTCTGAGCGGTCGGGGGAGACCCAGGGGCACGATACGGTAAAGCAGCCTGTGATGGCGCGGGGTTTCAGGCGCGCCGATGGGCTGGGCGCAATGCAGTGTCATGGTGTTGTCCCACATCAGGAGATCGCCCGGGCGGTAACGGTGGGCCCAGGTGAAGCGTCCGGAGATGGCGTGGAGCTTGAGGCGACGCATGAGGTCCGACGCCGCGCCCAATTCCATGCCATCGATGGCCACCATGGAGCCGGCAGGAGAATAGAGCGCCTTCTCTCCGGTCAGGGTGTGCGGCCTTGCGACGGGACGGCGGGCCGGGGACGGCAGGAGTTCGGCCGTCTCGTCGGTCACGGGTTGCAGGGGATGCTCGAAGTCCTCGCGTCCACCGAGAATCTCGCCTGTGCCGGAATACATGTGGAGCGCTGTCAGAGGCTCGATCGTGCGCTGCGTTTCCGGATCGAGTCCGCGCCAGGCCGCCCCCATGTCGGCGATCAGGGTTTCGCCTCCTTCCGCCGGCGCCTCCAGGCACCACAGCATGGTGGTGGCATCCGCATCGGCTTCGGCGGCGCAATCGGTATGCCAGAACGAGGCGCCGTTGCGGTACTCCTCGCGCTCGTTGACGCCGCCTACATTCCCGACCGTCGACATGAAGTCGTATCCGGGAACATTGCGCTCCTGGAAACCGTCGACACGTGGTGTTCCCCAGGCAAGGGCAAACCGGGCAAAGTCGTCCGGAGCCAGGTCCTGGTCACGAAAGAGCAGGACCTTGTGTGCCACAAAGGCTCGTGCCAAGGCTTCGAGAGTCGCGGCATCGAGAGCGCGAGAGAGGTCAACACCGCGAACTTCCGCGGCAAAGGTGACCCCCAGGCGATGGATGTCCAGATCAGGCATGTCAGTGGGACTCCTTCGGTCGGTACATGAGTGGACAACCCGTCGACATTCTTCCATGTCGTGGTTCAACGGACCCGACCGCCTTCCTGAACGGGTTCCCCCGCCAGTAAAGCGTGTCCGCATTCACCGGAGGCCATCACACGCAACCCTACCGAGAGCGATCCGGATGGTCGAGTCGTCCACGCCGGCAACTCTGTTTCACGGCGCATGCGGCGATGGCGAAGTCTGGTCAACGGATTGCAGATCCCGCGCCGTCAGCTTCTCGACAATGCAACTGAAGTCCGAACGGGGTATGAGATTGAGATGGCAGGGAGAACCCCGACGTGAACTATGTCAGTCATCTTGAGTGCTCCGCGACCGGTGAGCGGCACGAGGCCGGTGAGATTCACGGCCTTTCGCGTGGCGGTTGGCCGTTGCTGGTGCGTTACGACCTGGATCGCCTCGGTGATGCGATCACCCGGGAGTCCATTGCCGCCAAATCCGTTCCCGGATTCTGGCGTTGGGCGCCCTTCCTTCCCGTGACGCGGGATGAGGACAGGATCTCGCTCGGCGAGGTGACGACGCCGCTCATTCCCCTGGCGCGCTCTGCCGGCGAAGGGCCGACGCACGTCTTGGTGAAGGACGAGGGCCGCTTGCCGACAGGTTCATTCAAGGCGAGGGGGCTGGCCCTGGCAGTGTCGATGGCACGGCAACTCGGCCTCCGCCACCTCGCGATCCCGACGAATGGCAACGCGGGTGCGGCTCTTGCCGCCTACGCCGGGCGAGCCGGAATGAAGGCCACGGTTCTTTGTCCCTCGGACACCCCCGACATCAATCTGCGCGAGATCCGCCAGCACGGTGCCGATGTCTGGAGGGTCAACGGCCTCATCAACGATTGCGGCAAGATCGTCGGTGAGGGGGCCCGAGCCGCCGGCTGGTTCGATGTTTCCACCCTGAAGGAGCCCTATCGCATCGAGGGCAAGAAGACGATGGGACTCGAGCTTGCCTGGCAGATGAACTGGTCCCTGCCGGATGTCATCTTCTATCCCACCGGAGGCGGCACCGGCCTCATAGGGATGTGGAAGGCCTTCCAGGAGCTTCGCCAGCTTGGCTGGATCAGCGGCGGCCTGCCGCGCATGGTGGCCGTGCAGGCAGCGGGGTGCGCTCCCATCGTGCATGCCTTCGAGGCCGGGAGCACACACGCCGTGCCGTGGCAGAACGCCCATACCGTGGCAGCGGGCATCCGGGTGCCGGCTGCCATCGGCGACTTCCTCATTCTCGATGCCGTCCGCGCGTCCGGTGGTTTCGCCATGGCGGTCGATGACGAATCGATTCTCCAGGAGCGGGACAGGGTCGCGATCGAGGACGGTCTGCTCCTCGCACCGGAAGGGGCGGCGACGGTGGCCGCCTGGAGGCAGGCTCTGGAGAACGGGCTGGTCGGTGATGACGAGCGCGTCGTTCTCTTCAATTGCGCCAGTGGTCTCAAGTACCCGATGGCACCGGTGGTTCAGGAACTCGACATCAACCGGGAGATCGATTTCACCAGTTTCGCATGACCCCGAAGGCCTCAGATGTCCTTGGACGACTCCGTCTCATCTTCCTCGGGCGCCTCTTCGGGCTCTGCGGGAACGCGTCGGATGATGATGTCGCCGTTCTCAAGGACTTCCGGCAGTTCATACTGGGGAACGGATTCGATGATGCCCTCAAGCAGCGTCAGCAGTCCCCGCAGCGCCTCCGACGCCTTGGGCACAAGGTCATCGTCCGCTGTCGCCGGCGTGGCGAGGCACCACGCTGCCGCCACCGCCATGAGGGTCCGTTTCATGCCCGGCATGGTTCAGTGTCTTTTGTCGCGATGCCCACGGCGTTCGGCGATGTGGCCATAGTAGCGAAGCATGACGAACCAGCTCAGGCCTACAAGACCGATGCCCATGTATTGGGTTGCCTCACTCTCGGACAGGGCGGCAGCCACCAGACCCAGAAGGGAGAGCAGGCTGAAGAGGACGGAGATGGCGATCGTCCAGTACATGGACCTTGCTCCTGTGAAGGGAAGAGATCATCGCGCAAGATTATGTATTGCCGTCCTGCTGTCGAGCGTCTTTTCGCCGGATCGGCCGGTGGCGGCTGGCAGGCCGGCGCAGGACCGGATACAAGGTCCACCCTGAGTTCAGCATGAAGGAGACGGGCAGTGAAGGTCGCTTTCTTGGGTCTGGGGGTGATGGGCTATCCCATGGCCGGGCATCTGGCGTCCCACGGTCACGATGTGACCGTCTGCAATCGCACGCCGGCCAAGGCGCAACGTTGGGTGAAAGACCATGGCGGCAGCAGCGCGCCCAACCCGGCAGAAGCAGCAGCAGGCGCGGAGATTGTCTTTGCCTGCGTCGGTGACGATGACAGTGTGCGCGAGGTGATCTGCGGTGCCGATGGCGCCGCAAGCGGCATGGACGAAGGCGCGCTCTTCGTTGACCACACAACCGCTTCGGCGGATGTTGCGAGGGACATGGAGGCCGTGCTCGCCGGCCAAGGCATCGGTTTCGTCGATGCACCGGTTTCAGGCGGGCAGGCCGGGGCGGAGAACGGCCAGCTGACGATCATGGCCGGAGGCAGCCCTGAGAATTTCGACCGCGCCCGTCCGGTGATGGAGTGCTACGGCAAGGCCGTGACGCTGATGGGAGGCGTCGGTGCCGGCCAGCTCTGCAAGATGGCCAACCAGATCTGCATCGCCGGTCTCGTCCAGGGCCTGGCCGAGGGCCTCAACTTCGCCCAGCGTGCCGGACTGGACGGAGAGCAGGTGATCGACGTCATCTCCAAGGGCGCCGCCGGTTCCTGGCAGATGGTCAATCGTGGCAGCACCATGTTGCGGGACGAGTACGACTTCGGCTTCGCGGTGGACTGGATGCGCAAGGACATGCGCATTGCGAAGGCGGAAGCATCGCGCAATGGCGCCTCACTGCCGGTGGCCGCTCTGGTGGACCAGTTCTACGCCGAGATCCAGCGCCTTGGTGGCAGCCGCTGGGACACGTCCAGCCTGATGCACCGCCTGAAGCGCGTCCCGTAGACCCGGGAGAGCCTGCCTGATGCCACGCCGAAAGGGACTCCCGTTCCCCGGTCAGGCAAAGGAGTCCGGCAGGGAGACTTTTCGGCGGGCGATCCAGTCATCGAGTTCCTCGGCCACTGCAGGATCCATGTCCGGAGCCTCGTAGTCGGCAAGCATGTCCTTCCACAGCTGGTTGGCGCGTCTTGCGGCATCGAGCGACCCGTCGGCCTGCCACTGTTCGAAACTGTTGTTGTCAGCGATGGTCGAACGATAGAAGGCGGACTGGAAGTTGTTCTGGGTATGATCACACCCCAGGAAATGACTGCCCGGACCGACCTCGCGAATGGCGTCCATGGCCTGTCCGTTCTCCGAAAGATCGACCCCTCGGCCCAGCACCTGCATCATGCCGATCTGGTCGGCGTCCATGACGAACTTCTCGTATCCCGAAGCCAGACCACCCTCCAGCCAGCCAGCGGCATGCAGCACGAAGTTCACACCCCCCAGAAGTGTGGGAAGGAGGGTTTGAGCGCTTTCGTAGGCAGCCTGGGCGTCAGGAACCTTGGACCCGCACAGCGAGCCGCCTGACCGGAAGGGGACTCCGAGGCGTCTGGCGAGTTGTGCCGAGGCGAACAGTACGAGTGCCGGTTCCGGTGTGCCGAAGGTCGGGGCTCCCGACTGCATCGAGATCGAGCTGCCGAACGTGCCGAACACCACCGGGGCACCCTTGCGCACCAGTTGGGTCGTGGCCATGCCGACGAGAGCCTCTGCCAGAATCTGCGCAACCGTCCCGGCGACTGTCACGGGACTCATGGCGCCCGACAGGATGAAGGGTGACACGACACAGGCCTGTCCCGCCCCGGCATAGACCTTGAGAGCGCCCAGCATCGTGCCGTCGAAGGTCATCGGCGAGTTGGCGTTGATGAGATTGATGATGCAGCAGTGGTTGTCGACTGTTTCGCTGCCGAGAGCGATTCGCGCCAGTTCGACCGTGTCTGCTGCGCGATCGGGTGCGGTGACCGATCCCATGAAAGGCTTGTCGGAATACGTGAGGTGGGCATGCACCATGTCGAGGTGGCGCTTGCTGACGGGGACGTCGACCGGTTCGCATACCGTCCCCCCCGAGTGGTGCATGGCCGGCGTCATGTAGGCAAGCTTCACGAAGTTGCGGAAGTCCTCGATGGTCGCATAGCGGCGACCGTCATCGAGATTGTGAATGAAGGGTGGGCCATAGACTGGGGCGAACACCGTTGCGCCGTCGCCGATCTTGACGCTCCGTTGCGGGTTGCGGGCGCGCTGCACGAACGAGGAGGGCGCGGTAGCAAGCAGGCTGCGGGCAAGGCCTCTGGGAACGTGGAGTGTTTCGCCGTCATCGGCGACATCGGCGCCGGCATCGCGCCACATGGCGACCGTGTCGGGATCGTCCTTGATGGCGATCCCCACCTCTTCCATGATCACTTCGGCATTGTCCTCGATGATCTCGAGGCCCTCGTCCGAGAGTACCTCGAAGACCGGGACATTGCGCTGGATGTAGGGGAGCGGTGTCGTGTCGAAACGCCGGCTGCGCAGTGCACGGCGGGCGCCGCTGCCGCCTCGTTCGCGACGCCCGCCGCGTCGCCGGTTCCCGCTCATGGATGCCTCGTTGAAGCGTGTGGATTGCGCCCTGGGAAGGGGCATGCATCTGTCGCACAGGCGCCCGGAGCGATCAAGGGCGGGGAATGTGCTTGCAGCGGCGAGGACTCAGTGCGTAATAGGGTTGTCGCGACCTGAAGTGATCAGACGATGAAGCAGCGCGCCCGTCCCGTCGGCATCAACCACATCGCCCTCGAAGTCGGCGACATCGCCGAGGCGATGGCCTTCTACAAGGGCTTCCTTGATTTCGAGATTGCCTGGCAGTCTTCCGATGCCGCCTTCGTCTACTTTGGCGACCAGTTCATCAATTTCATGACGCCCCGGCGCCAGGGGCCTGACGAGGGAAGGCACTTCGGCATCGCCGTCGATGACAAGCAGGCGGCTATCGCCAGGCTCGAGGACATGGGCGTGGAGCTGTTGCCCGGCCGTTTCACCGATTTTCTGGACCCCTGGGGAAACCGGGTGGAACTCACGACCTACACGAACATCCAGTTCACCAAGGCCGATCACGTGCTGAAGGGCATGGGTCTCGGCCATCTCGAGAAGACAGAAGGCGCCGTGGCCGAACTCGCCGCCAAGGGCATGGCGCCCGAGGGCTGACGGTCTGCTTCGGAGGACATGAGGACGATGAAATCCCACGCTCGCGTGGTCGTGATCGGCGGCGGAGTCGTCGGTGCCGCCACGCTCTATCACCTTGCAAGGAAAGGCTGGAGCGACGTCGTGCTCGTCGAGCGCCGTGAACTGACCTCCGGTTCGACCTGGCATGCCGCAGGCCTGCTGCCGCTCTTCAACATGAGCTACTCGGTGGGCCAGGTGCACAAGTACTCGGTCCGCTTCTACCAGGAGTTGCAGAAGGAGACCGGGATGGATGTCGGTTTTCGCAAGGTCTCCAACATCCGCCTTGCCATGAACCGGGACCGCATGGACGAGTATCACCAGTATGCCGGTGTTGCCGAGACCATCGGCGTCGAGGTGAGGTTCCTGTCACCCCAGGAGGTCGGGGAGATCTGGCCGCTGTGCAACACCGAAGGCCTCGTCGGCGCCATCCAGCATCCGGAGGATGGCTACATCCAGCCCGCCGACCTCACCCAGGCGCTGGCGAGCGGAGCACGCAACCGTGGCGCCGACATCCATCGCAACTGCGCCGTCACGGCCCTGGAACGGAACCGGTCCGGCGAGTGGTGCGTCACCACGGACCAGGGGTCCATCACCTGTGAACACGTGGTCAGCGCCTCGGGCAGTTTCGCGCGCCAGGTGGGCGCCATGGCCGGTCTCGATGTTCCGGTCATTCCGGTGGAACACCAGTACATCGTCACCGAACCCCATGCGGCTCTCCAGCAACGCCAGGCCGACGGCCTGCCAGAACTGGGCGTTCTGCGGGAGTCGGATGGCTCCTGGTACATGCGCGAGGAGAGGGCGGGCCTCATTCTCGGACCCTACGAAATCGGGGCTCCGGCGTGCTATGTCGACGGTCCGGCCGATGACATGGAGTACGAACTCTTCCAGGAGGACCTCGATCGCCTGGCGCCACACATCGAGTCGGCGATCAACCGGGTGCCGGCCTTTGGCGAGGTCGGAGTGAAGCAGGTCTACAACGGCGCCATCTGCTACACGCCTGACGGCTCGCCGATCATCGGGCCAGCCTGGGGCGTCCGGAACTTCTGGCTCAATGAGGGCCACAGCTTCGGTATCACGGCTGCCGGAGGAGCAGGCTGGCAGCTCGCCGAGTGGATCGTCGACGGCGAACCCACCATCGACATGCTGGGCGTCGATCCGCGTCGCTTTGGCGATTACGCCACACAGTCCTACCTGGTGGCGAAGAACGAGGAAGCCTATGCCAACGTCTTCACCATCCACTATCCGGATGAGGAACGGCCGGCGGCCCGCCCGCTTCGCCAGGCGCCCTCCTATGACCGTCTGAAGGAGCTTGGCGCCGTGTTCGGCCAGAAGTTCGGCTGGGAGAGGGCCAACTGGTTTGCTCCCTCCGGCATGGCGCAGGAGGACCACTGGTCGTTCCGTCGCTCACGCTGGTTCGAGCCGGTGGGCAACGAGGTGGAGAATGTCCACAACAACGTCGGCGTCCTCGACATGACGGCCTTTGCCAAGTGCCGGATCGCCGGTCCGGGGGCAGAGGAATTCCTTGAGGGCATGATTGCCAACCGGCTGCCCCGGAGCAGTGGCAGGGTGGGTCTTGTCCATGCGCTCACCGAGCGCGGCGGGGTCCACTCCGAGTTCACGGTGTTCCGGGAGTCACGGGAGAGCTTCTACGTCGTTTCCGCCGGCGCCCTGCAGCGCCTTGACCACGACTGGCTCACCAGGCACATGCCGTCGGACGGGTCCGTCACCTTCACCAACATCACCAACCAGATGGGGGTCCTGGTGGTTGCCGGCCCGCGTTCGCGGGATCTGCTCTCGGGTCTCACCCGGGACGATCTCTCGAACGAGAGCTTTCGCTGGCTCTCCGGACGCTGGATCGATGTCGGACTGGCGCCGGCGCTCGCCCTGCGCATGAACTTCGTCGGTGAACTGGGATGGGAACTGCATCACCCGATCGAGTACCAGAACCACATCTTCGATGCCCTCATGACCGCGGGCGGCGATCTCGGCCTGAGGCCCTTCGGCATCCGGGCGATGGAGGCAATGCGGATCGAGAAGTCGTACCGCATGGTGGGCCAGGAGCTTTCCATCGAGTATGCCGCCCTGGAAAGCGGGCTCGATCGTTTCGTGCGTCTCGACAAGAACGATTTCAAGGGACGCGCCGGACTGGTGGCATGGCAGGAACGCGGGTTTGCCAACCGTTTCGTCACCATGGTGGTGCACGACGTCGACGATGCCGATGCCCTAGGCAACAATCCCATCCGCCGCGATGGCGAGCTCGTGGGCAGGGCCACGTCGGGTGGCTTCGGATTCCGGCTCGGACAGTCCCTGGCGCTGGCCATGGTCCACCCCGATGCCGGCGAACCGGGAACGGAACTGACCATCGACATCCTCGGCCGCACCTTCCAGGCTACCGTCTGCGGGGAATCGCCTTTCGATCCGAAGAACGAACGGCTCCGGTCCTGATTGGAGGTCCACGGCCCCTTCGCCGGCAGCTGAAGTCGGTGCCGGGGATGGCGTGACGATGTTCGCGCATGGCAGCACAAGGGTGTCGACACGTGTGCAGCCGGCTTCTGACCGCCGTCGTATGGACAGCGATGTCCGAGGCCTTTATCCGGGGGCCTTGCGCGATGCCCTTCCATCCGGTCGATGCAGTCGCGACGTCATCGACGTTGGTGCGAACCCGATTCGTATCCGGTGCCAGCTGCGATGCGCCATGGCGGGCAAGGTCGAGGCCGGCATTCCAATACCCGCGTCGTGAGTGTCGGCGCCGAGCCAAGATCACGGGACTTCGGAATCGGGGCCATGGCGGCCAGCCGAGTTTTCTGCCTACAAGTGACGCTTGGACATGCGGTCCACAGGCGCGGCGCTCATGACCTCCTTCAGGTGATGTCGTTCTGCCGTTTCCAATGCTGCAGTCGCGTGCGCGCGTTGGTCAAGGGCGACGAGGTGTTGAGTTGGATCATGCGGCCCATTGTGTGTTTCCCATACCACGTTGACCCGTAGAGTTGCTCATCGGTTTTCCCCGAGATGACGGCAACAATCTTCCGCTTTGCGATCTCGAGTTCCTTCAAGAGCTGATCAAAGGGAACAGTCTCGAAATCGGTATAGAATCTCTGCGCAAGGGCGCCGAGCTGGTTCCATTTGAAATCCGTCTCCGGAAAGTCAATCGGCTCGCCTCTGGCATCCCTTTCAATCCACTTCAGCACCAGCTTGTTCCACCCGAGCAGATAACTGACCAGGTTGTGCACACTCATGACCGTCCCCTTGGCATGCCCTTCTAGGGTCGTCTCGCTGCACCGCGAGACCGGGACGGACTTAAGATCCTTGTAAAGATGATCGAAATTTCTCTCGATGGCATTGAGGAGTTCCTGACGGGAAGCAGGGATAGACATGGATCGATCTCGGTTGACATCCACTCGTCCGCACGCCGCATATCATGGATTCGCCACAGAGTTGAGCAAGTACGGTTCGAGTTCGACAGGGCTGTCACACTTGGATCTCTCGGGTTCTGCATTCTCTGCAAGGTTGGCTGTGGAATGACACATTTCACAGCGATTCTCGTTCACCTGGCCACTGGCGGTCCGGGGACCGCCTCCGACTCCAAGGTCTTG
Organism: Alphaproteobacteria bacterium; assembly: GCA_022822575.1. GTDB lineage: Bacteria > Pseudomonadota > Alphaproteobacteria > SP197 > SP197 > SP197. The sequence continues at coordinate 11,279 of JAJEBJ010000291.1, forward strand.
CGGTACTTGACGGCAGTTTGAGTCGTCTTCGGGCAGATTGCCGATACCCTGCGGCAACGATGGAATGCCCTGATGCGCCGGGCCGGATGGAACGTGTGCCCTTCCCGGGATTCCACGACCTGCACATGCTCGGCAAGCGCCGGTTGCGAGTCGGTGCATGCGACCGCAGGATGCGGTCGCATGCATCGCAGCGTCCGCGCAAATGAGACAGGGAGACACCGATGGATCATGACCCGGCCCCTGAGACATCGACGCCCACCTATACCATGGGCTACGGCCCCGAATTCCGGAAAATGCTGGAGCGCAGGAATGCGGCCGTGGCTGCCGCTCATCTGCTGCCCCAGCTGGAGCACGGCATGCGTCTTCTCGACCTCGGCTGCGGCCCGGGCACGATCTCGGTCGGCCTGGCGGAGGCGGTGACTCCCGGAGAGCTGCATGGCATCGACATGGAGGAATCGCAGATTGACATGGCGCGCGAGGCGGCGCGTGCAGGCGGACATGGGAACGCGTTCTTCCAGGTGGGTAACGCGACCGACCTTCCCTTCGAAGACGCTTCGTTCGACGTGGTGCACTGCCATGCAGTGCTCATGCATGCGCCCGGCACCCAGGCCGTGCTGGCCGAGGCCAGGCGGGTCCTGAAGCCTGGAGGCCTGATCTCCGCTCGCGAGCTGGTCGGCGACTCCTCGTTCGTCGAACCCGATCACTACCTCGGCGCGGACGCCGGCGCGTGGGCGACGTTCCTGAAACTTCTTGCCGCCAACGGCGGCCATCCGCAGATGGGCAAGGAACTCAAGCGCGCGTTCGCTGACGCCGGGTTCGCGGACATTCTTGCGACGGCCACCTTCGAGACCTTCGACTCGGCCGAGGATCTCGCCTTTCTTCGCGGCTTGATCACCGGCTGGTTCTTCGCACCGGAGACCATGGAAGCCGCAATCAAGCTCGGCCTCGCGACGCAGGATACGTTCGATGGGTGGCGTGACGGGCTTGATCGGTGGATGACGGAGCCCGGCGCCTTCGCCGCCTTCGCCTGGGGCGAGGCGATCGGGCGCCATCCATAGTGGCCTGTCCTCCTGTCTCAGCGGTCCGCTTCCGGAACGAGCCAAAGACCGGAGCGGGAGATTTTCACTTCCGAAATGTGAGCGATTTCGCTTGGGATTGACACACATGGAGGCGGCCGTCCAAGCGCTGTGCTTCACCGGGGCCGTTCACGAGGCGGGTTCGGGACCACACGGGTGGGCGTCCACAGGAACACTGCCTGCCAGACAGGGACATCTGGATGAGCCCCCCGGAAACGCATTCTCGACCGGTGATCCAACCACGCACGTCACCGCGTGACCGGAGGACGGGACAGGTCAGGATCCTGTCCGGGTGGCGGCAAGGGCGTTACAGGGGGCCGATGACCTCGCTGCGCTGCGCGCCGAGACCGTCAATCTCCAGGCGCAGGCGGTCACCCGGCTGCAGGTAGACCGGTGGCCGGCGTCCGGAGCCGACGCCCGCCGGCGTTCCGGTCAGCATGACGTCGCCGGGCTCAAGGGACATGAAACGGCTCACGAAATGCACCAGGTGGGCCACGGGAAAGATCATGTCGGCGGTCGTGCCGTCCTGCATGCGCTTGCCGTTCACATCGAGCGTCAGGCGCAGATTCTGCGGATCGGCGACCTCGTCGGCGGTGACAAGCCAGGGCCCGAGAGGGCACCAGGTGTCGCCGGACTTGCCGAGGACCCACTGGCCACTGCCCTTGGCCTGGAACTTGCGCTCCGAGACGTCGTTGGCGATGCAGTATCCGGCGACGTGATCGAGCGCCGCGGCCTCGGGCACCTCGTGACAACGCCTGCCGATGACGACGGCCAGTTCCACCTCCCAGTCGCAGTGGCGGCTGTCGCGCAGCATGCGGATCGGATCGTCCGGACCGTTCAGCGACGTCGTCGGCTTGAAGAAGACAATGGGCTCCACGGGCCTCTCGAGACCCGCTTCGGCGGCGTGGTCGGCATAGTTGAGGCCGATGCAGACGATCTTGCCGATGCCGCTCACCGGCACGCCGAAACGCACCTCATCCTCCACGACGGGGAGGGTGCTGCTGTCGATATCACGCAGCCCGGCCAGTGCCGCCGCATCGACGGCATCGAGGCGGCCGACGAGATCCCTGAGCCGGCCCTCACCGTCGATCAGTCCCGGCCGTTCCCGGCCCGGATCACCGAAACGCACGAGTTTCATGGACCGTGTCCCCCTTTGGAGTTGCGCAGTGAGGATATGATTGAACGACGTTTCGACCAAGACGGTCATTGGTCAGATCGCGTGGATGAAAACGCCGGCTGCTGCCGGCACCGTGGGGTGGATCAGGCGTGTGGCGCCGGAATCGACCTTGACGTTCTGAAGATAGCCAGGGACAGGTCGGCCATGCTTATGAATGCCGTTGACGCGCGGCCAACATGATGGTCACTCCCGACGGGGTTCGGCTCATGCCGATTACGGTCGCAGAAGTCACGGCTCACTTCGTCGCATCGAAGCTTGCAAGACGGTTGTCTCCGTGGTG
>JAJEBJ010000394.1 GCA_022822575.1 Alphaproteobacteria bacterium
CGGTGGCTGCCAGCGCCACGCCCACTGTCAGGCGGGCGCCATGGAGGAGACGCGACAGGATGTCGCGGCCCAGCGTATCGGTCCCCAGGAGCGTGTTGATGCCGGGCGCCTCGAAGTTGGATTCCGAGATGATGGCGCCGACCGCATGGGGCGCCAGCAACGGCCCGACGACCGCGAGAAGGAGGCCGGTGGCGACAATGACGATACCCGCCCAGGCCCATCCGTCGGGGCGTGGCCGGGCCCGCTTCGAACGGGTGCGTCCCGTGGACCGGTTCACTTGGCGAACCTCAGGCGCGGATTGGCCATGATGGCGGTGACATCGGCCGTGATGTTGAGGGCGACATAGAAACCGCAGAACACGAGTGCGGCCACCTGGATGAGCGGCAGGTCACGGAAGATGACGGAATCCACCATGAGGCGGCCCAGCCCGGGATAGGTGAAGATGACCTCGACGATCACCACACCACTCACCAGATAGGCGAGATTGAGCGCCACCACATTGACGATCGGTCCCAGTGCGTTGGGAATCGCGTGACGGATGATGATACGCGACTTGGGAGCCCCCTTGAGCAGGGCCATCTCGATGTAGGGTTGCTTGAGGACGTCAAGGACCGCGGCCCGCGTCATGCGGATGATGTGGGCAAGGATGGTGAGGACGAGAGTCAGCATGGGCAGGAAGGTCTGGCCCAGGGCCACCGGTACATCGCCCCATCTTGGCCGGTGTACGACGGAAGGGAACCAGCCCAGTTCACGGGCGAAGATGATGATGAGGACGATGGCGACGACGAAGTCCGGGATCGAGATGAAGAACACGGTGGTCGAGGAGGTCATGCGGTCAAAAGTCCCTTCCGGCCAGGCGGCCGAGAGCAGCCCGAGAAGGAGCGACAGGGGCAGCGCGATGACCGTGGCATAGAGGGCGAGATTGATCGTGTTGACGATTCTCTGACCGATGATCCGGTCGACGGGAATGCCATTGGCGAGCGAGTTGCCGAGATCACCGGCAAGAATGTTGGCAAGCCAGGTGAAGTAGCGTTCCCAGGGCGGTGCGTTGAGACCGAGCTTCTCGCGCAGTGCGGCCACGGTCTCCGGCGTGGCCGACTGCCCGAGGATCGCCTGGGCGACATCCCCCGGGAGGATTTCCGTGCCGAGAAAGACCAGGACGGTAATGGCCAGAAGAGTCAGTAGGCCAAGAAACAGGCGTCTGGCGATCAGCTTGAACATGTCCCTCAGTCCACGCGCCGCCAGGGCGTGGTGCGCGGCCAGGCGCGCAACACCGCCTGCACGACCGTTGCCAGCGGAATGGCGAAGAAGACGCCCCACAGACCCCACAACCCGCCGAAGACCAGGATGGCGACGATGATGGCGACGGGATGGAGGTTCACGGCCTCGCTGAACAGCAACGGGGCAAGGATGTTGCCGTCGAGGGCCTGGATGATGCCATAGGCGATCACCACATAGCCGAAATCCCATGTCATGCCGTACTGAAGAAATGCAATGGCGGCGACCGGAACCGTCACCGCCGCGGCGCCCACGTAGGGAATCAGCACCGAAAGACCGGTGATGACGGCAAGCAGGATCGAAAACTCGACGCCCAGGAGGGCGAACACCACGTAGGTCACCACGCCGACGATGAGAATCTCCCAGACCTTGCCGCGCATGTAGTTGTAGACCTGCGCCGTGATCTCGCTCCACACGGTGCTTGTGAGTTCCCGGTCGCGAGGCAGGAACGTCACCAGCCACGCGACGATCGCCCGCTTGTCCTTGATCATGAAGAAGACCAGCACCAGGACGAGGATGAGGTAGACGATCGCGGTCAGCAGTCCAACCACGGAAGCACCGGCGAACGACGGCAGGGATGAGACCGTTGCGACAATGATGGAGCCGATCTCCTTGATGAAACCGCTGATCTGTTCCTCGGAAATCATGTCCGGATAGCGCTGCGGCAACGCCACAAGGTGGTTCTGGAGCTCCTGGGTCATCTCCGGAACACGGGCGACGAACTGGCCCATCTGGCGGAACAGCACCGGCAGCAGACCGAGAAGAAAGAGCAGCGCGGCCACAAAGAAGCCGACAAACACGACATTGACCGCGACGATGTGGCTGACGTTCCTGCGGGTCAGCCAGCGCACCGCCCCGTCAAGCATGAAAGCGATGATGAAGGCGGCAATCAACGGCGCCACCATGTCCGCGATGAACACGATTCCCGCCACTGCGATCAACAGAATGACCGTGAGAATCAGGACCTGACGATCCGAAAACGTCTCGTGGAACCAGTCGCGGATGAGCTTCATGAGCGTCCTAACGTCAAGCGGGGCGCCATGGCGACAATAGGCCGAGGCCCCTCGCGGGACAAGCAACGCCTCTGCCGGAACCGCCCGTTCACGAAAGACGGCACTGTCATTGCAGGCTCCGTTCCTCTAGACTCCGCCAGGTTGTCACCACTCAAAAGGGAGGATGGTCCAGTGACAGGTAAGGATGTCCTGATCAGGGAATTTATCAAAGGCAAGGTGTCGCGGCGCGACTTCCAGAACGGCCTCATGGGCTTTGGTCTGTCGGCTGCCGCGGCGACTGCACTCGTCGATTCCACCATCCGCGAGGCGAAGGCGGATGAACCCGTCACCGGCGGCACGCTGAAGGCTGCCTTCAGCGCGAGCAGCGCCGGTGACACCCTTGATCCGACGTTGATCGTCCAGGCCGCCGACATCGGTCGTGCCGGCCTGCTCTACAACCGCCTGATCGATTTCATCCCCGGCGAGGGACTCGTCGGCAACCTGGCGACAAGCTGGGAACCGAATGAGGACGCCACCCGGTGGACCATGGAGCTCCTGGAGGGTGTCGAATTCCACAACGGCAAGACTCTGACCGCCGCCGATGTCGCCTATTCCTTCAACCGGCACCTCGACCCGGAAGGCGGGTCACCGGCCAACGCCTATCTTGGCGATGTCGAGTCCATCACGGCTGACGGCCCCGGTCACGTCATCTTCAACATGAAGGCGCCCAACGCGGACGTTCCCTATCTCCTGACGGAGTACCACTTCACGGCGCAGCCGGAAGGCGCCGACAGCGAGAGCTACGTTCGTGGCGAGGCCATCGGCACCGGCCCCTGGAGGGTGAAGGAGTTCGATCCGGGGATCGTTGCCGTCTTCGAGCGTCATCCCAACTACCACCGCACCGGGCGGCCCTATGTCGACGAAATCGAGAGCTTCGGCATTCCGGACAATTCGGCCCGGGTGAACGCACTGCTGTCGGGAGAGGCCGACATCATCATCGGCCTCGATCCGCAATTGGTCGGGACTGTC
>JAJEBJ010000474.1 GCA_022822575.1 Alphaproteobacteria bacterium
CCGCCGGCCTGCCCGGCTCCCGCTGGCCGGACTCCGGGCGGCGAGAGGCGTGAAGAAGGGGAAGGTGCGCCGGCGCGGGCGGCGGAAGGCCCGGGCCGCCGGCCCGGATCACCAGCGCTGCGCGTCGAGGTGGCGCAGCGCGGCGGCGGTGAGCTCGCGAATCTCGGCGTAGGAACGCTCGTCGGAATCGTTCCACTCGATGAGGCTGTTGAGGTGCGGCTCGAAATCCGCTGCGTCCTGTTCCCGGGCGCCGGTGTCGATGCCGGCGACCCGGGTGTAGACCGCGCACATGGTCTCGGAGGCCTCGCCGGTATGGGACGGGTCGTAGTGGAGCACCGAACCGGTGTGGATGCGGATGGCCGCGCCGAGGCAGAAGCAGCGCGGGCTCTCCGGCGAGGCGAGGCGGAACACGGGACGGTGGCGAACCTCGTCGTTGTCGACGACATGGAAGCCGCCGTCGAACTCGATGACGTCGCCGTCGTCGTCGCGGCCCCACCCACCCTGGTGCCAGCGCTTGGGGAGGTCGAAGGTTTCGTGGACGCGGCGGGCGATCTCGAGCTGCTGCTCGGGGCTGAGAATCGGCATGGTCGTTGCTCCCGTGAATGGGTGCGGCGGGTGGAGAGGGGCGGAAGCGCGCTCAGTCGTCTTCGGGCCACATGATGGTGATGACCGGATATGGGAACGGGCCCATATCCCGTCTTATGAGAACTCCGGGTTTATGGGGTCCGGTGGCCATTTTCCCTTGATGATCAAGGGGTAGTGACGCGATTCGGTTCCCATAAAACTAACCGCCCACCTTCCCAAGCATGGCGAGGAGCTGGTCTTGAACTCCATGAAAGCTCCCTTTGCGTAGGTTCGGCGGCTGCCGCTCTGACAGGGTCTTGAGTTTGGCGACCGGATCGATCCGCAAGTACATTTCCGTGGTCTGGATGCTCGCATGCCCCAGCCACAGGGCTACCTGCCTTATGTCGCCCGTTGCCTCGAGGGTGTGCAGTGCACATGCGTGACGCAGTGAATGCGGAGACACGGTCTTGTCGGCGATAGACGGAACGACGGCGGCAGCTGCCCCGGCATGCACGGCAAGGCGCTTGGCGAACCCACGCCGCGTCATGCCGACTCCGAACGTATTGAGGAACAGGTGGCAATCCGTTCGATCGGGACGTACGCCCATCCAGTTGTGCAGGGCGGCACTGGTTTCCTTCCAGAGCGGCAGAATGCGCCCACGACGTCCCTTGCCCATGACCCGGATCTGATTGAGGCCGGGTTGCGAGAGGCTGTCGACAGGGAGGCTGACCAGTTCCGAGACTCGCAGACCGGCATTGTAGGTCAGACACAGCATTGCACGATCGCGCAAGCCGATGGGTGTCTTGGTATCCGGTGCATCGAGAATGGCATGAACTTCTTCATGGCTCAGATAGTCAACCGGTGGCTGATCTTGCTTCTTGGAAGGGATAGCACGAACGCGTGCTGCAATATCGAGATGTTCCGGATATCGGTACTCGAGATAACGGAAGAATGTCTTGATTGCAGCCAATCTCATGTTCCGTGTTTTCACGCCATTCTTTCGATCCTTCTCGAGGTGATTAAGAAAGGCGAGAACGTTTTTCGTATCGAGATGTTTAATCTCCAGTCGGCTCGGCTGTATGCGTAGGAGCTCAGCAAGAAAGGTGATCAGGATTCTGAGCGCAATGACGTAGGTTTCGACGGTATGCGGACTGGCGCCTCGTTCGTGCGGCAGGTACTCCCGCAAGAAGGCGGCCACAGGCTTTGCAAGCTCACTCATTGGTCTGCCTCCCGACATGCAGTTCACGGAGTTTTTCAGTTGCGGCCGATATCCGGTCGAGCAGGACGGGTGTCGCTTCGAGATACCAGTAGGTGTCGACGATATTCGCGTGACCGAGATAGGTAGAAAGCGCCAGCATGTGGCGACTGATATCGCGCCGGTTGCCGGAAGCGACATCGGTCAGGGCACGCACCGCAAAGCTGTGTCGAAGGTCATGCAGGCGCGGCCCCGGGATGCCTGGCTCACCGCGCAACCCGACACTTCGGGCAAGGTTTACAAAGACCGTCGTGAGGGCCTCCGGATTGACTGCACGGCCAGATCGCATAACGAACACGGGATCGTCCGGTTCGCCAGGACCTCTTTTCTTGAGATAGACATCAAGGGCGTCCTTTGCGGTTTCATCCAGGGGAACCAGGCGTGCCTTGCCGAGCTTCGCATTGTGGATCTGGAGACCGTCTTCGGTCACATCCCTAATCCGAAGACCGACTGCCTCCGACCGGCGCATGCCGGTTGCCGCCAGGATGCCGATCACGGCATAGAACGTGTGCGGCCTGATCGAACCTGCGGGAGGAAGTTCGAGCGCGGCGTTCATGATCCGCCTGATATCGTCCGGCGATAGCAGATGCGGCGGCGGCCGGTGTCGGGCCCTGCGACCCAAGGCGTCGCGATGAGGGACATCGTGGCGCTCGTCCTCGACGTGCAGGTACTCGGCGAACGCGCATACGACATGAAGCCTGTATATCCGCCTCTTTTGCGTCGATGCCTGAGACGCCCAACCCAGAACTGTTGCAGCCTTAATGAACCGGTCGCCTTGCGTCTCGGCATGCACGGCAAAGTTAACGAGAAGGCGCTCCTGTACGATAAAGGCCAGTCCGGTCGCCCGTTTCACGGCCACATAGGATGTTGCCTGGTCGGTTAGTGTCATGACGCGTCTCCCGGCCAGGGCTGAGCAACCTCCAGTAGCATCGGCCGATCGACCCGTGCATAGAGCGTGGTGGTCTCGACCGATTGATGGCGCAGAAGCGTGGCCACGGTCTCGAGCGATGCCCCGCCGCGAAGCAGGTGCGTCGCGCAGGAATGCCGGAACAGATGCGCCGCGGGCAGGCCTTCGCCATCGATCCCGGCTCTTCGCATGGCACGCCGAACGATGTATGAGACAGCGGTACTGCTGGACAACGCGCGATACGGAGCGCGGGGCTCCAGAAATACAAACTCGCTTTGCATGGGCGGGCGACCCTGAAGAATGTAGGTCTTCAGAGCGTCACCGACCTCTTGGGACAGCGGCAGGGCGACCGTGCGGCGCGTCTTTCCATTGACCCGGACATGCGCGCAGTCCCAGTTGATATCACTCAACCGCAGGGCAACAATATCGCCGGCGCGCAGCGCCAGCCGGGCA
>JAJEBJ010000203.1 GCA_022822575.1 Alphaproteobacteria bacterium
TCCGCGCGGGATTGTCGGTTCCGGTGTGGAAGAACCCAATGCCCTGGTCCGACTTGGCGAGGGCGGTTCCGTGGAACCCAACGCGAGAGCCACGACCACGGAACTATTCGACGGTCTGGTGGCGTCCAGCCAGAACCGCTGGCCGAGCCTCGCATTCGATGTGGGGGCGCTCAACAGCGTCGCATCGGGACTCATACCGGCAGGATTCTACTACAAGACGTTCATGTGGCCTGCGAAGGCATGGACGTTCTACGAGCGATTCATCAGGCGTGCCGCCGGTCTTGGCCAGGCGCCTGAAGAACCCGATCCGGATGCCTACGAGAAGCGTTTTGCCTATTGTGACGTGCTCGTCGTCGGCGCCGGTCCGGCCGGGCTACAGGCCGCACGGGCCGCCGGTCGCTCGGGCGCCCGCGTGATCGTTGCCGACGAACAGGCCGTTCCTGGTGGATCGTTGCTGGCGGAACATGTCACCCTCGACGGTGTGACGGGCCCGGAGTGGTCCGAGTTGGTCCGCACTGAACTCGCGGGCATGACCGACGTCACCCTGCTCACCCGGACCACCGTGGCCGGCTACTACAATCACAACTTTCTTGTCGCCGTGGAAAGGGTCACGGACCACCTGCCTGCCGGCGGTAGTGTCCTGCCGCGCCAGCGTCTGTGGAAGATCCGGGCCCGCCATGTCGTTCTCGCCACCGGAGCCATCGAAAGGCCCCTGGTGTTTCCCGGGAACGACCGGCCCGGCATCATGCTCGCCAGTGCGGTGCGCGCCTTCGCAAACCGCTGGGGTGTACGCTGTGGTGCAAGAGCCGTCGTCTTTGCCAACAACGACAGCGCCTACCGGTCCGCCATCGATGCCGCCGACAGCGGCATTCACGTGACAACCATCGTCGATTGCAGGGCCGAACCCCGGGGACGTCTCGTCGAGGAAGCGCACTCCCGCGGCATCGACGTGATGGCCGGACGCGTCATATCGGGGGTCGAGGGAAGGAAACGGGTTCGCGGTGTCGCCATCTCCACCCTGGACGGCAGTGCGTCGGCAGCCGTCACCAAGGAATGCGACCTCGTCATGATGTCGGGAGGCTGGAACCCGACCGTTCACCTTGCCTCCCAGTCGGGGACCCGGCTCGCCTGGGACGAGTCCCAGGCGACCTTCATTCCCGGCGATGCCGTTCAACACCAGACGAGTGCCGGTGCGGCAGCGGGAACCTTCGGTCTTGCCGAGTGCCTGAGATCCGGAGCACTTGCCGGAACCGAGGCAGCGGCCCAGGTCGGGCTCGACGGCGAAATGCCGGCCGTGCCGGAGGTCGACGGTGACACCGGAGACGGTGCGCTCGACCTCGAACCATTCTGGTACCGTCCGGCGTCACCACGGGACGGCAAGGCCTTTCACGACTTGCAGAACGACGTCACCACCGCCGACGTGGCGCTCGCCACCCGGGAAAACTATGTCTCGGTGGAGCACTTCAAGCGCTACACGACCACCGGCATGGGGACCGACCAGGGCAAGACGTCGAACGTTAACGGCCTCGCCATTCTTGCCGATCATGTCGGCAGCAGCATTCCCGGGGTCGGGCATACAACCTTCCGCCCCTTCTACACGCCGGTCTCCATAGGCGCCCTTGCCGGCATCGACACCGGAGGCGAACTCTACGATCCCGTGCGCAGGACACCGATGCATGCCTGGCATGCCGGCAACGGCGCCCACTTCGAGGACGTCGGCCAGTGGAAACGCCCCTACTGCTACCTCCGGGAAGGAGAATCGGTCGAGGAGGCTGTCCAGCGCGAGACCCTGGCCGCACGCACCGGAGTCGGCATTCTCGACGCCTCGACGCTGGGCAAGATCGATGTCCAGGGAAAGGATGCGGCGGAGTTTCTCGATCGCATCTATACCGGCACCTTCTCGACGCTCGCTCCCGGCCGCTGTCGGTATGGTCTGATGTGCCATGATGACGGCATGGTTTTCGATGATGGCGTGACGGCGCGCATCGCCGAGAACCGGTTCCTTGTCAGCACCACCACCGGAGGTGCGGCTGCGGTCCTCAACTGGTTCGAGGAATGGCTGCAGACGGAATGGTGGGATCTCGACGTTCACGTCACGTCGGTCACCACGCAGTGGGCGGCCATCGCCGTGGCCGGACCCGAAAGCCGCGACCTGGTATCGGGCCTGACGACCACCGATCTTTCCCCCGAGGCCTTCCCCTTCATGACCTGGCGCGATGCCGACATCGCCGGCATCCCGGGCCGCATATTCCGCATCAGTTTTTCCGGGGAGACCGGCTACGAGCTCCACGTACCGGCAAGCTATGCCCTGGCGCTGTGGCAAATCCTCATGATGGCCGGTGAACGTCATGCCATCACGCCCTACGGCACGGAGGCCATGCACGTGCTGCGCGCCGAAAAGGGGTTCATCATCGTCGGTCAGGACACCGACGGCACCACCACCCCCCATGATCTCGGGATGAGCTGGCTGGTGTCGAAGAAGAAGCCGGACTTCCTCGGCAAGCGCGGCCTCGCGCGACCCGACACCCTGCGCGAGGACCGCAAGCAGCTGGTCGGGCTTCTCACCGAGGATCCGCGGGAAGTCATCCCGGAAGGGGCGCACGTGTCGCCGGAACCCGGAGCGAAGCCCCCCGTCCCCATGGAAGGATGGGTGTCATCGAGCTACATGAGTCCCAACTGCGGTCACTCGATCGCCCTTGCCCTCATCCGCCGCGGGCATGACCGCATGGACGAGTCGGTCGCCATTCCCCTGGAAGACAGGACCATCCGGGCGCGCATCGTCAAGCCCGTGTTCTTCGACGAGGAAGGAGCGAGGCTCCGTGGCTGAGACCTGGCAACGACAGAGTCCCCTCGCCCGGCGCACGCCCCTCGATGGCGCTGCCGGGTTCGCCATGACGGAACGGGCGTTCCTGGCGAAGATCACGGTGCGGGGCAAGGTGGCGGATGACGCCATGCGCGACGCTCTCGGCATCTCCCTTCCACGCGAACCCAACGCCGCGTCCTCCGGCGAGGACCACGCCATCCTGTGGCTGGGACCGGATGAATGGCTCGTCGTCGGCCCGCCGGAGACCGAAGGGACACTTTCGTCCACCCTCGCCACGGCCCTCTCCGGCGCCGCCATCATCGATGTCACCGAGGGCTACGCCACCATCCGTCTCGGCGGCCCGCTCGCCGGGGATATCCTGTCGATGGGGACGCCACTCGACCTCCACCCTCACCAGTTCGCCGCCGGTGCGGCGACCCGAACCCTGTTTGCCCGTACCACCATCATCCTTCACAAGGTCAGCGAAGACCCCGTCTTCGACATCCACGTCGAACGCAGCCAGTCCCACTATCTCTGGACCTGGCTCGAAGCCGCCTCCCGCCCCTACATCACGACCCCTGACGCCTGAACCCGACTGCGTAAAGCGCGACGGAACCGGGGTTGCCCGCAACAGGCCAAGCTTCAGGAGCGTCGCCTTCACCATGAAGCGTCCAGCGGTCGTCAATGCGGGACATCAGTTGGGCCTTGCCATTGATGCTCACAGAAACGCTGACCATCTGCAGGGCCACGAACAACGGGGTAGGGGAACCGAGCCGGACAGCAGGCATATTCCGATAGCGGTGGGAGGCTGTCCTGAGATCGAGTCCGGCCAAATTCCGCTGCCCAACGACAAGGGGAAAACGATGAAACACGACGAAGCGCCGGCGGCCATTGCAGCTGCGGACGTGCCGACCCGGACCAGGCCGTCAAGTTATCCCGAGCCCTTTGCCAGCCGCATGTCGCGGCGAGAGAAGCGGATGCTGGGCGATTTCTTCGGCTTGAAGAACTTCGGCGTGAACCTGACGAGGATTGCCCCGGGAGGCGAGTCCGCGCTGATGCACACGCACAGCAGGCAGGACGAGTTGGTCTATGTTCTCGAAGGCGAGGGAGTCCTGGCAATGCCGTCGGGCGAAACGCAACTTTCTGCCGGCATGTGCGCCGGTTTCCCGGCCCAGGGCGAGGCACACCACATTCTGAACCGCAGCGACCGGGACCTTGTGATTCTCGAAATCGGCGACCGACCGGCAGGGGACGAGGGTACCTATCCGCAGGACGACATCCAGGCCGTCATGGGCGCCAACGGCAAGTGGCGCTTCACCCGCAAGGACGGCACGCCCTACTAAGCCGGGGACGGTCTCGCTGTGCGACGGACCTGGTTCGGCACTCATGGTATCCTGCTTCGTGCAAGCTGGTCCGCCTGTCGTTGACTTGCCGTTTACCGCTG
>JAJEBJ010000342.1 GCA_022822575.1 Alphaproteobacteria bacterium
CACCACGTCCTCGTGCATCCCGACCCGCTGCGCGGCCGTGTGCGTCCTTTGCATGCGGTCCACGATCCGTTGCATGGCCTTCGCCCGGCGGCGCATCGACGGGGTCTTGAGCATGAAACGCGGCATCATCTTGATGATGCCGACATTGAGCACCCGCACCTTGTATTCGAGCGCGTCGACAATCTCGGCCTGGGTGTCAATGTTGGCCAAGAGCGGTGATGTCTGCGCATTGACAAATGGCCGCAACATCACCTGCGCCGGCATCGTGGTGCCGACGTCCCAGCTCGCCATGTGCGTACGGGCCAGGTCATAGACCTCGTCCAGACGCTTGGTCAAATTCTTGCGGGAGTAGGCGGTATGCAACGACTTGCGAAAGCGAAAGTGATCGGCACCGTCAACCGAGTGCATTGAGCGCGACACGCCATACGCCTTGTCGACGCCCTCGAAGTACTCCTTCGACCGCAAGAACACCCGCCCCATGCGATGGGCCCATGCATTCGTGTTCGACCCTGCCAGGAAAATCACGTTCTGGCGGAACGGGAGCCGAAGCTCGAACACTGGACCGTACTTGTCGGCCAACTTGGCGAACCCTGCCGGCAACCTGCCCTCTCGCAGTTCGCGGTTGAACACCAGATCACCCAGAGACACGGTCGGAATTGGCTTGGTCAGCGAGGGCCGGCGAAGCGAGGGCGCGAGGATGCTCTGGCTCACTGCTGCCGCAATCGCCTGGCCAATCAGGTCCATATTGCTGACGAATTGGATCCGTTCTTCCACCTCCTCATCGATCTGATGCATCAGATGGAACACGTGGCAGGCATTGACGAGGCCGGTGATGATCACCTCACGCGGACTCGGAATCTCGTCCGTGAAGATGATTCTGGTCAGCTGGGCCGTTACGAACTCGCCCGCCAGGCGGTCTACTCCCGGCCGCTGGCCCCTGGCGAAGGTATAGAAGCCGCCAGGGTGGGCGCTGAGAATCTGTCGCTGAACGAGCCCGTCCAGCGCTTGGGAGATCATCGACTCGGACTGTGGTGCAAGCCGCTCAATCCAGTAGCGGGCATCGTGTAACTCAGTTTCGGTCGCGATCTCCCGCAAGATCGGGTCGAGAAGCGGATGACCGGTGTCGGTCGCATCCAACAGCGTCAGCGACTCCAGATCAGTATCGATGTGACCGAGCAGCGACAGTTCACCCAGCGCTGCGCCAACCATTGCGCAGTTCAGGTTCCAGCCAGGTACCTGACGAAAGTAGCCCCTCTCTTCGTCCAGCAACGCCAGTAGCAGCTCTTCCGGCAGACTCAGCGCGGACGCCGCCTTGCCCTTCGCAACAGCTGGTTCGTGAGCCACCATTGAACCTATTGTTCGCCCCTTCGCAAGATTGCGAGGATTCTAGGCGCAATTATAGACATAACGGTGCCGTTGATGCACTTGCAAATTCCTCGATGTTTCGCCGGCGTTGACGATGCGGACGGTCGCCACACAGCTGGGAGACGACTACCCGTTCAGCGAACCCGCTGTCGGTCGTTCAACCATTGCGGGAGCATCGTGCGCGGGTCGCGATTCCGACGGGCGTAGCTGCTTACCCGCAGACCGCACCGGCATGTTCGCGTCACCCCAGCGTCCGCCTCGTGAATCAACCAGATCGTGGACAACAGATCGGCCACGGCGTTCACCGATCAACCGGCGAACTGGGGCGGGCCGTCACCGACCACAAGTCGAGTCCGTCCCCAAGCCGTTTCGCCGGCACGAGGCTGTCGGTGACTTCCTGGCGTCCATCAGGCGTATGTGCCTCGGGAGCCTCGAATTCGATGCGGAAACTGCTTTATCACACCGATATGCACTGTTTCATCGCACAGGTCCGTAGCTGGGACCTGAAGTCCGCATGGGAAGTTCCGGGTTGCGCCCGCAGGACTCAGGGGCCGATGGCGGCGAGCGCGGCGTCGAGTTCGGCGATGAGATCGGCCACGTCCTCGACGCCCACCGAGAGACGCACCAGGCTGTCGGAGATACCGAGGTCCTCGCGTACTTCAGCCGGGACCGAGGCATGGGTCATGATGGCGGGGTGCTCTATCAGGCTCTCGACACCGCCCAGGCTCTCGGCAAGGGCAAAGAGACGGCACGCCTCGAGAAACCTGCGCGTCCCGGCGAGGTCGGTGTCGAGAACGGCCGACACCATGCCCCCGAAGGTGTTCATCTGGGTCGATGCGAGGCGGTGCTGAGGGTGAGTGGCGAGGCCCGGATAGTGGACGTGCCTGATTCGCGGGTGCCTCTCGAGGTGCCGGGCGATGGCGAGAGCGTTGGCCGAGTGACGTTCCATCCTGAGGTGCAGGGTCTTCAACCCCCTCAGGGCCAGGAAGGCATCGAAGGGACCCTGGATGCCACCGACGGCGTTCTGCAGATAGGCGAGCCGGTCGGCGAGGCGGCTGTCGTCCGCCGCCACCACGAGACCTCCGACCATGTCCGAATGGCCGTTGAGGTACTTGGTGACGGAATGGACAACGAGATCGAAGCCGTGATCGAGCGGCCGCTGGATCCACGGCGTGGCGAAGGTGTTGTCGCAGACCGCGATGCACCCGGCTTCGCGGGCGACGCGGCTGACCATGGAGAGATCGACCACGGACAGCAGGGGATTGGTCGGTGTCTCCACCCAGATCATCCGGGTCTCGCCGGTCAAGGCGGCGCGCAGTGCCTCCTCGTCCGTCATGTCGACAAAGCTGAACGACAGTCCGGCACTTTCCTGGCGGACCCCGGTGAACAACCTGCGGGTGCCGCCGTAAAGGTCATCCCCCGCCACCACATGGCTCCCCGACTCCAGCAATTCCAGGATTGTCGAAGTGGCAGCGAGCCCTGAGGCGAAGGCGAACCCCTGTCTGCCATTCTCGAGATCGGCGACACAGGCCTCGAGGGCCCCTCGTGTCGGATTCTGGGACCTTGAGTACTCATATCCCTTGTGGACACCCGGGCTCTCCTGAACATAGGTCGACGTGGCGTAGATCGGTGTCATGATGGCGCCGGTCGAAGGATCGGGCGACTGGCCGGCGTGGATGGCGCGGGAGGCGAATCCGGGGCGATTGGGACGTGTCATGGGTCGAGCTCTTGTCTGGCGGTCCTTCCTTGCAGTCTTGGCCCGGCCAGCGTCAAGCTGCGTTCCATGTCCTTTCCGGATGGTTCGGTCAGCCGGTTTCCGGTGGAAGACGGGAGAACAGTGATGAGCGATGATAATCTCAACTACATGTCTGCCTTTCAGGCGGCGCGGCGCTTTCGGGAACGGACGCTGTCACCGGTGGATCTGCTCGAGGCCCTGATCGATCGGGCCGAGGCCATTTCCGACACCATCAATCCATTTGGCGACTGCTACTTCGACGAGGCCCGCCGGCAGGCAAGGGACGCCGAGAAGTCCTTCATGGGCGGTGGTGCGGATCCCGGACCGCTCGCCGGCATCCCCCTGGCGGTCAAGGACTCCGCGCGCATTGCCGGCAGGAGGTCCGCAAGGGGCTCGATGGTCTATCGGGATCACGTCGACGAGGTGACCGATCCCGACATCACGAGGCTCCTGGAAGCCGGCGCCATCCTCTTCGCCCGCACGACGATGCCCGAGTTCGGTTGGCTCTATACGACCCATTCGCGCCTGTGGGGCGTCACCCACAATCCCTGGCGCCATGGCATCTCCCCCGGCGGCTCCTCCGGAGGTTCGGCTGCCGCCCTCGCCGCCGGCGCCACCACAATTGCCACCGGCGGCGACAGCACGGGCTCGATCCGTCAGCCGGCAAGCCAGTGCGGGGTCGTCGGCTGGCAGGCGCCCTTCGGACGTATTCCCATGCCCGGAAGGAGCAGTTTCGCCATGTACCTGCATCATGGTCCCATGACCCGTTCGGTCAGGGATGCGGCGT
>JAJEBJ010000220.1 GCA_022822575.1 Alphaproteobacteria bacterium
GCAGCCTCATTCGGTGGCCGGGTTGCCGCCACGGTCAGGTTCCAGGATGACATCGAGACACTCGAAGAGGCCGGCGCATCGACCGTCTTCAACGTCTATGCGGAGGCAGGCTCGGGGTTCGCCGCGCATGTCGCCGGGGACATGCCGGTCATCACCCCGGCCGATACCGAAGACTCTCGCTCGTCACCATGAGACGATCATGCACACACACTGTTTCGACATGTCGAGCCCGATCCGTGGATGAGAGGACTGGCGCCGAGCGGGTTCACCGGGGGAGGGCGTATGGTGAGGCGCGATGACTGAACGAACCGACTGCGTGGTGATCGGTGCGGGACTGATCGGTCTTGCGATTGCCCATGCACTTTCCGGGAGGGGAACGTCCTGCCGTGTGATCGAGCGGGGAAGGATCGCCGGAGGAACGACATCGACGACATTCGCCTGGCTCAACGCCACCTCCAAGCTGCAAGAGGACTACCATCGTCTCAACGTTGCCGGCATGGAGGGTCATCGAAGCTGGGCTTCGCGCTGGGGGAGCGACGTGACCGGCCACCGGCAAACGGGTTGCCTGATGTGGGCAGGTCCGGACACCGCCACCACCCTTGATGACCTCGAACGGATCTTCGATCATCTCTCATGTCTCGACTATCCCTGTAGCCGCGTCGGCGGGCCGGAACTGGCCGACCTCGAGCCGCGCATTTCCTTTGGTCACGGTGCAGAAGGATTGCTGATGCCGCTGGATGGCTGGCTCGATGCGCCGCGTCTTGCCCGTCACCTCGCGGAAGACATCGTGCGCCAGGGAGGCGCCATCCATGAGGAGGCGCCGGTGACCGGATTCCTGGGAACCGCTCCCCTCCTGGCCGGCGTCGTGACCGCAGATGGACCAGTCCATGCCGAGACGATCGTCATTGCCGCCGGAACCGGAACCGGTGACATCGCGGCCATGGCGCTCAGGAGCCGAGAGGCGCTTCGGCCCGTGGGCAGCGATCCTGGTCTTCTGGTCGAGATCGCCGGAGCAGGGGCGTGGCTCAACCGTGTCGTCTGTTTTCCCGAAGGTGACGATGAACTGCACATGCGCCCCAATGTGGGAGGGGGGCTGCTGATGGGCGCGGATGCCTCAGACAGGATGCTGAGTGACGAGGTGCGGGCGAGGCGTCATCTTGCCGCCAGGGCGCAACACTATTTCGCCCGCCTCGATGCGGCCGACGTGATGGCACGGACCACTGCGAGGGTCGGACACCGTCCGATGCCTGCCGACGGCCGCTCGATCGTCGGTCTCCTTCCCGGATGCGACAACGTCTTTGTCGCTGTCACCCACAGCGGTGTCACGCTGGCGCCGGCCATCGGCGCCCTGCTCGCCGACGAGATCACCGGCAGGCCGGCGTCACCCCTGTTGCAGGAATTCCGGCCCGACCGGTTCGCCTGGACATGAAAAAGGGCCCTCCAGGCCGGAAGCCTGGAGGGCCCCTGGTCCTGGTATCAGATCTTGTAACCGAGCGACCTAGCGCCGTCGATGAAGTTCCGGTACTGGGCTTTCTGCTTGTCGAGGCCGAGCTTCTGGGCAATCTGCACCCATTCCTCGGCCGCCTCGTCGAGCGCCTGCTGCGAGGTCAGCTCACCGGAAATGGCCTTGGAGATGTTGCGTCCCAGGGCATCGGCGTATTCCGGGGCCCCTTCCCAGAAGAACTGCGGGTAGCCCACCTCGACATTGGCAAGACCGGCATCGAGATGATTGCGGGCCCTTCCGAAGGTCTGGAAGATACCGTCGTTCGTCGGATAGATGTCGTTCGTCCCTCGCTGCGGATTGGGCTCGATGTACATCTGAGCCGCTGCATCGGTGTAGTGCGTTGCGCCGAACGGATCGGAGCCGCAGTAGGGATCGGCGACGATCCTGTCGGAGTAGTCGGGATGCGACATGCGGTAGATGAAATAGAAGGCCGCATCCTTGATGTCCTGGGGCAGGTTCGCCGGAATGGAGGCCGTCCGGCACCACAGGCTGATCGCCCGATGGACCACCTCGCCATCGTCATGGACCCAGCCCGGCACGACAGCCGCGCCCTGATCCTCGGCGCGTTCCATGCCCTGTTGCTGGACCGTGAACTCCGCGAGATCGATCCACCACACCGACATCACGTCCGAACCCGACTGCCAGCGCTGGATGGTCGTTCCGATATCCATTGCTTCGGCGCCCGGAGGTCCGAACTTGATGATCTCCCGATACATGTCGAGAGACTCGGCCGCCTTGCCCTGGTTGATGACCGGATTCATGTTCTCGTCGAAGTAGTTGACACCGGCCGATGCGGCGATGTCCATCCAGAAGCCCCATCCGAAGTTCGGCGGATTGACCACCATCGACGTGCCGTAGATGCCTTGCGAACCCAGCTCCTCGGTCATGAACTGCGTGACATTGAGGAAATCCGGCCACGTCTTGGGGACTTCGAGGTTGGTCTGGAAGCGCTTGGAGTACTTCGACTGCAGTTCCGCGTTCTCGAAGAAGCTCTTGCGATAATGCAGGATGTGAATGTCGCCATCGAGCATCACGCCATAGGTCTTGCCGGCCCACTTCGTGTAGAACTCGCGGTAGGCGGGCATGACCCAGTCGAGATAGGCATCGCTGCCCTCGTACTGGGCGAAGTAGTCGTCCAGGGGCTCAAGCTGCCCGGTTTCGGCGAAGGCGCCGAAGAAGAGCGAGGGATACTGCACCCAGTCGAACCTTGGATTGCGTGACAGGAGCTGCGGCAGGATCTTGGCCACGGCATCGCCGCCATCGTAGTTCTCGCGCCCTTTGATGCCGACGCCGGCTTCATTCATCAGGTGCTCCGACAGCCACAGCGGCGCATGAAGCCAGTTCGAGTCCTGGAAGTAAGTCAGCTCGACATCATTGAAGAGCTTCTTTCCCGGAGGAACGGACTGAGCGCCCCACGACAACCTGCCGGGAAGCTGGAGACCAGCCGCGGCACCAGCGCCGGCGGCTACGGATTTCATGAACTTGCGTCGCGTCCATGCACTGAAAACACCCATGGGATTCTTCCTTTCTCCTGGTCAATGACGGAACAGGCTACAGCCTGCCCCGGATGGTGGGCACATGTGACCGTCAGGTCACAAGCGCTCCGGATTCGGCGTCGAAGATCATCACGTCCCGCGGATCGAGGCTGAAGCCTGCATGGTCGCCCGGCGTCATCCGGGTGTCCGGAGGCGCCAGCGCCTGCAGTGTCACATCCCCCGTCACGATCGAGAGGATGGACCTTTCTCCGAGGTATTCGTTGATAACGACCTTGCCGCCGACCGTCGCGCCATGGTCGCAAAGATGAAGGTTCTGAGGCCGGATGCCGACCATGAATTCGCGTCCTCCATGGGCGTCGAGATCCCGCATGCGCTCCGGGGCCACGTCAAAGACGAGATCCGCGACGGTCGCATGGAGCCGGATGCACTCCGCGTCGTCGCGCCGTTCCACCGGGATGAAGGTCGTCGGTGGCTCACCGATGAAGTCGGCCACGAACATGTTGGAAGGACGGTTGTAGAGCGTGTTGCGGTCGCCGACCTGCTGGAGTTCGGCGTTCGACATCACGGCAACCCTGTCCGCCAGCGCCAGGGCCTCCACCTGATCGTGCGTGACATAGATCATGGTGCGGCGAAGTTCCTGGTGAAGCCGCTTGAGATCGAACAGCATCTGGAACTTGAGATGGGCGTCGAGGTGGCTCATCACCTCGTCGAGAATGAACACTGCCGGCTCTCGGATCAGTGCCCGTCCCAGGCTGACGCGCTGCTGCTGTCCTCCGGAGAGAACCGGCGGCTTGGCCGAAAGGATTTCGGTGATTCGCAGCAGTTCCGCCAGTTCCCGGGCACGGCGGCGCCTTTCTGCCGGAGGAACACCCCGCACCTCCAGAGGAAAGGCGAGATTTTCCTCGACGGTGAAGTTCGGATAGAGGGCATAGGTCTCGAAGGCCATGGCCACGTTGCGTTCCCTGGGCTCGAGATCGTTGACGCGCAGGTCGCCGAAGAGGATGTCACCGGAGGTGATCGGTTCAAGGCCGACGATCATGCGCAGTGTCGAGGTCTTGCCGCACCCGGATGGCCCCAGCAACGCCATGAACTCACCATCGGACACCGCGAGGTCGAGGTCGCGCACCGCGTGAACGCTCGTCCGTCCGGATCCGTAGATCTTGTTGACCCTGTTCAGCGTCACGTTCGACATGTCACAACAGAAGGTTGCGCCCGTCGGTCGGGCTGAAGAAGTAGAGGGCGTCAGGGCTCCATGCCAGGGCGACCACCTCTCCATGGTCGAACGCGCGTTCAGGTCGTGTGAGGGCCGTCAGTCTGACGCCACCGGCATCCACGATCATGACTCCCGTGGAACCCAGAGCCTCGAAGATGTCGATACGGCCCTCGAGCGCCATGCCCTCTGGCAGTTCATCCGCCGGACGCAGGTGCTGGGGCCGCAGGCCGATGGTCACCTGGCGTTTCTGCATCCGTGCCAGGGCCGAACGATGGGCCGGTGAAACCGGCAGGCGAAGTGATCCGGCGTGGGCTTCGAGACGGTCGTCCACGTCTACGAGTTCGGCCTCGATGGCATTGATG